>NZ_JBAEAP010000307.1:0-5702 GCF_056205495.1 Psychrobacillus sp.
ACATCTGAAATAGTAACTTTACTCTATACATCTCTACTCAAAAGCATCCCATTTTAAGGTCCTACTTTCCCTGTGATTGTAGCGGCAGGTGGCGACTCCAACGGGATGAGTGGGACAGATAAGACATCACAACCACGCGCGGTAGCGATGGGTGATGGCTTATCGCTCACCCCGTGGAAAGCGTCCGCCTAAAGCGTAAATCGGCGATTTTCTATTCACCTATATTCGATTAAGCGATGAGCAATTATTATATATTAAAAAGCAAGAACGTTGATTCCTCTACGTTCTTGCTTTTTTCGTTTTATTAATATTTTTCAATCGTTACGCCCTGATAGTAATGCTTGAGTATGCGATCGTATGTCCAGCCAGCCTCTGCTCGTGCTTTGGCACCATATTGACTCATACCGATACGATGTCCGTAGCCTTTCCCGTTGACTGTCACCGATTGAATGCCCGTTTGTACAGTATCTGTGTTCACAGTACCGCTACTAGTTTGGATGCTTACCGATCCTTCTGGAATCGTTACAATACCGTTAGCTGTTTGAACGGAAACACCAGTCAGCGAATCCACAGGAGTTGTTCCATTAGCCTGTTGCACAGTAATATCATTTACTCCTCCACCAGTTGGTTTTGTAAACGCAACGTCGAACCAGCTTGACTTCAAGGATTTATTGCTTGCATCTAAGAAAACATTACGCATTACTGTTTCATTACCTGTTATAGTTTTCTCTCCTGCAGTGGTTACAGCTGTTACGGCTGTTACTTCACCATTTGCTCCACCTTTTGTCAGCTTAATATCCAGTAGCTGAGCAGTCGGGCTAAAACCAAACTTCGTCAAAATATTGGATACCGGAATTTGTACAGACCAGTTCTTGTAAGGAGATTGTTCAATCGAATCATCGACTGATACAAATTGGGGTACCTGTGTAGAATTCCAGACATCACCAATATTCGCTGTTCTTCCACCACTAGTAGAATAATAGTAAGCCTGTACAAGCTTACCTTTATATTTAACTACTAAATCCCTCGTAGCATCTACTGCTGCATTTGAGTTTTTGTGCTCGGATGTATAGCCTTTATACATTTGATCCTTAGTCGTGCTACTTAAGATACCGGCTTTGCTTAGAGTGTAGCTACGAGCTGCTACCGTTTGAGCTTTTAGCGCTTCTAAATGCCACGATGCAGGAGACTCATTTGGAATAACTCCCTTTAAGTAGTTTTCTAAATCAAGTCTATTCACAATTTGTACATTGGATCCTGATTTCACTACATTGAAGCTTCCTCTATATTGTGTGCCGTTTGGTGTCTTACCAAGTGGCTGAGAGACGACAGATGATAAAGTTGCGTCTTTAGCAGGAACCCAAGAGGATACCCCTTGTTCGTCCGTAATGGAGTACCAAAGCTCTCCATTCCCATTTGTAAACTCCGTTACATATTTTGCCCCTTGGAACGGTTGATAGGATTTTACAACCGCATAATCAGCGGTTGCACCCTTTCTGCCTTCAACAGGAGCTCTAAAAACAACTATTTTTTCACTTCCTGTCACAGCATGTAAGGCATAGCCTTGGGAGGAGTACATAGTTGCCCCCATTTGATAAATGGAAACCTCTCCATTGACTTGGGAAAATGTTATAGGTGTATTAGGCATTGCAAAGAACATTTCTTTAGTTGTAAGATTTTCTAACTTATATACACCATTTAAAGTCAAAGAAGTTGTAAAGGTATTGTGTACCTCGACTTGGATTTGCTTCGAATAGGTCTCTTGCTTGTATGCAAGTGCTGTATTAGCTGACGCAAAGCTCAAAGAAACAGCCGCTAATACTGCTACAAATTTTTTATTCAATTATCTCACCTCAGTTAACGTACTTAGTACCCAACCTTTGTTTCCTTTTGGGGATTGAACATTGTACCACGTTTCACCTTTTGCATTTTTAAAAGAACTTATGTATTTTAAAGAAGTTCCTTTTACTACTAGTTCGATAGAAGCATAGCTAGTTGTAGCGCCTTTACGAATGTTTACTGCTTCTTTTGTAATGACAGAGCTTGGTGTTACATTACTTGGCTTTGTTGTTGTAACGTCTCCAGAGTGAACCCACCCTTTTACAGTTGAAGATACTTCTACTCGGTACCATAGGTTTGCTCCCGTACCGTGCTGATCAATTACATTTAATGCTTTGTTTGCTGTAAATGTTGCAAGTACCTTGTAATTACGTGTAGCTCCGCTATGAACCTTCACGCTGCTAGCATTTGTGTATACAACTGAAGGTAAAGTACCAGGTGTAGGTGTTTCAGGTGTTGATGGAATAGGCGGAATTACTGTGCCACCCTCTGAAACTGCTTTTTGCAGTTGCTTAATCATAGCGTCCTGCTCAGCAACCTTCTTTTCTAAAGTTGTTACTTTTGAATTTAACGGATTCAATTGAGATTGCACCCAATCAACCGAAGCTAATAGTAGATTAGAATTTGCCTTTGTAGAGGCAGGTGTATTAATTGCAATTAGAAAGCTTAAGCCTAATACAACACCAATCGTTGTTAGTATTTTCTTTTTCATTTTTTTCTTCCTTCCTATCTTTTATTGTTTTATCGCTAGAAATGACTAATGACTAATGACCCAATATTTCGACAAAGAATTTATTCAAAAAAATGGCCGATATGTCCTAGGAATCACTCCTAGGATATTTATCGGCATAATTTCCTATTACTTAACAATTATTGATTAAAGAAGTCTTGTAATCCTTTACGAATACCTACTGCTGCTTTTTTACGGAAAGCATCGGAAGCTAATAATGCCTCTTCCGAAGGGTTAGAGATAAATGCAAGCTCCACTAACACAGAAGGAATCTCATTCATGCGGTTAACATAGAATGTTTGTTGTTTTACTCCTCGATTATATGTTCCAACTTCTTTCACTAGATTTGCTTGAACGCTCTTCGCTAATGTAAAGCTCTTTGGACCGTTAAAGTTAACTGACGTATTGTAATAAGTAGTAGTTCCTTTAGATGTAGATGAGAATGAATCTGCATGGATACTGATAAATGCATCATAATCAGAAGCATTAGCAATATCAGTTCTTTCTTTTAGTTCTAAAAATACATCAGTACTACGTGTTAAGGTTACAATTGCTCCAGCAGCCTCTAGCTCTGCCTTCAAGAATTTAGCAGTGCCAAGGTTTACATCTTTCTCTCTAGTGCCTTTAGGACCTACTGCTCCCGGATCCTTAGCTCCATGACCTGCATCAATAATGATTTTCTTACCAGCTAATCCTTTGGCAACTACCTTGATCGTTAACTCTTTATCGTAATCTCTTATTGTATACGTATAGTTAGGATCAAATGTAACAGTTAATACCGAAGTACCTCCTGATACTGTATCTACCTTCATGCTTTTTACTCCCTTTAATCCGGAAGCAATTGTATTAATACTAGATAGATTGCCGTTAATTTTTAATACATTTGCAGATGGCATTGTATAAGTTATCTTAAAATTAGTAGGTTTAGTCCATACTAAATAATTTTGTCCGTTACGCACTTCAGTTCTTCCATTAATAAGAGAGACTGGTGATGCATCTGATACTAAGGATGCTTGAATCCAACCACGTTTTCCACTTTGTGTTTCTACATTTAACCAGCTGTTTAAAGTACGTAAGATTCTTAAAGGAGAGCTAGCTGTGACAGACTCTACCTTTTTAGATGTGGCACTTGCACTGCCGAATACAGTAGAAGCTTTTGTTGCATATTTCGTAGGAATACTATCACTTACCTCAAAGTCAGGAATCCAGCCTTCGACTGCCCCTGCTTTAATATGTAACCAATTAGTCCCGTCTGTACCATTTAATTTATTTAACACTGTGAAAGCTGTATTTATAGGAAGTCCCTGCAAAACAGCAGAGTTAAACTTACTATCTGCATAAACTAAAGCGTTAAATCGCTTAATAGTTCCAGTTTCTCCATTACCTGGAGTTGTTACTGGGGGTTCTATCGCGCTATCCACTACGTTTACTACAGATTCATGAAGCCAAGCTTCCCCACTAGTTGTGCCAACCTTGTACCACTTTTCATTGTTTGTATCTAATGCATAATGGGTAGAGATAAAAGAATCGTTTAATCTAGATTGAGTAACAACGTCATAAGACATATTAGGGCCTGAACGCATATTTGCTACAGAAACAGAAACTACTAGATTCGTATTTTGTTCTATAACTTGTCCGCTGTCCGGTGTTTCAGTTGGTGGTGTTTCTGGTGAGGTAGAAACACTATCGAATGCTGCCCCAGATATCCAGCCTTTTTTGCCCGTGGCATAAGTTACTTGATACCATTTTTCTTTTGCAGCATTTGTAAACTCTTGATGAACTGCTAACTCTGTTCCTACGTTAATAGTTGCAACAACTTTATAGCTTTTAGTTGCCCCTGAATGTACAGTAGAAGCTTTTACCACTGTCTTAGAATCACTTGCTGCTTCTTCAAAAGCAGTTGCTTGGATCCAACCCTTTTTCCCAGTTGCATAGGTTACCTGCATCCATTTTTCTTTTGCAGCATTTGTAAACTCTTGATGAACAGTCAATGTAGTGCCGGCTTTGACAGTAGCAACTGTTGCATAGCTTTTAGTTGCCCCTTTATGGACGGTCGATTGATTTACTACCTTCATAGAGGTACCTGTCTCTCCATTAGTAGCATTCAATAAAAATAGATCTGATAAAACCCACCCTTTTTTCCCCTGATATTCTACATTAAACCAAACTTCTTTTTGAGCGTTTGTAAAACTACTTAAAACTTTCAAGGAAGTTCCAGATGGAATAGTAGATAATATTTTGTAGGAAGTAGTTGCACCGCTTCTCATATGAGCCGCAGATTTCCCTATTTTTTGTGAAGAACCAACATAAGAATTTCCATTAGTAGTAGAGTTTCCTCCAACCGCATTTGAAACCTCTTTTACGTAATCGCTTATTACCCAACCCGACATAGAATCGGCCTTTACTTTATACCATAATTCACCGCTAGAATTTGTAAAGCGGTCAATTATAGTAACTAGCTGTCCATTTTGGACTTTTCCAATGCTAATATAGCTAGTTGTCGCTCCTTTTCTAATATTAACGTTATTATTTGTTATTAAAGCCTTAGTTGATAGTTGAGTAGACGTGATTGCTGTGTTTGAGGCAGCATATGTGTGAACTGTATCACTTGTCAGAAGATTAATGGGCAAAAGGACAGAAGTTGCTAAAACAGATGATGCTATTACTTTTTTCATTTTTTCCTCCCTGAAACGTGTATTTTCTACATTTTAATGCAAATTTTACTATAAAACAATCCAACAAATGTATTAATAGGCATGAAATATACTCGAGGAATAGAAAAAAGAGTAAAATGAGGAGTCCATATGGACTCCTCATTTTACTCTCCAATTGTTAAGTCAGTTACTTTAGTTGACTTTTTTGAATCAGTTTGGGCATTATTACCGAAATCTTTTAAGTTTAGTTTTAGTTGCTCACTAAGTTCCTCTAAACCTTGTTCATCTGGTATGAAATAATAGACGCCTCTACGTGTATCATCTACCCCTTTAAGCTGAAGCTGCTCGATTGGTGAAGACTTAATCTTTTGGTATGTCTTAATTAGACCAAGATATTCGGAAGAAGGAATATTAGTTTTCACATTATTTCCTATATCTTCAATCATATCATCTATTTTAGTAATGTTTGATATACTCGT
>NZ_JBAEAP010000308.1:0-6558 GCF_056205495.1 Psychrobacillus sp.
TTAATGGTTTTTTCGTTTTCAATTTCTATTATTTCTCCTTCTTTACATTCGATTGTAAGCTTAACCATCTCACCATTTAATAAGGGTTCATTAAATTGACTACAGGAGCATAAGAAAAAGATACATAGGCAATAGAGTGACATTCTCTTCATTTTTTCATCTCTCCTAGAGATTTTATAATGCTTCACTATTACTAATAAATTGACTGAAATCCAAATAAGTAATGTCTTTTTCACCTAATCTCTCCTTTAATATAAGTGAGAATTCTATTGTCCCTCCCCAATATATGATAGACAATTTTTAATTATCTCGAGCTCGATCCCATACTCCATAAGCAAACACCAAACAGCCCGGTTAAGAAGAACGATAACAAAATAATTATTGAAATTACATTTTCACTACTAAATACTAGCCAAGTAAGTATGCCAATGTAGAATGCAACAAAAGCAAATATTGATCTGATGTTGTTCTTTACTATTCTTATTAGGCTATTCATGTATAACTCTCCTTAAGTCCAATTCGTCTACACCACTTGGTTTGCATGCTGAAAAGCAGTTTATGAATTAAATTTTAACATATATAACCAATTAATATTCCGACTATTACACGTATTATTTTTATTGACTCATCTTTACATGGTCAAAATAAAAAGCCCAAAGACATGTAATTGTCTTTGGGCTTCCTTGAAATTTATATTTCTTCCGTTTCTTCGATAGGATCACTTATTAAACTTGCCAATACATGCACTCGTAAAATAATTCCTTTCATCGTACCTTCCTCGTCTGTAACAACGAGAGGATACTTGGAATCAAGTACCTGTTGTATTAAATCTTGTACATATTCTTCTGGATGTACAGTTTTTACTTCCTTCGACATTGCTTCTTGCAAGGTTTTCTTTTGTTTCATCCCTTCAATAGCCTGGTCGATAGTAATGATACCTTGTAGCTGCCGCTTTCTGTCAACTACAAACGCACTCGAGTTACCATTCTCTCTCATTACCTGGATTGCAACATTTAGTCCATCCTTTAAGGATACTAATCCATTTGGCTTAGACATGATGTGCTCGGCCTGAAGAATTTTCGTGCGATCAATATCGCGTATGAATTCGGAAATATAGCTGCTTGCTGGATTTTCCAGAATTTCTTCTGGTGTACCAATTTGCTCTACTTTTCCGTTTTTCATAACCGCTACACGATCGCCAATTTTAAATGCTTCGTTAACGTCATGTGTAATGAAAATGATTGTTTTTTGTAGACGGTTTTGGATATCTAAAAGCTCTAGCTGCATTTCTCTACGGATTAGTGGGTCAAGTGCACTGAAGGGCTCGTCCATTAATAGGATGTCTGGATCGTTCGCAAGCGCTCTTGCGATGCCTACTCGCTGACGCATACCGCCAGAAAGCTCATCTGGATATTGGTTTTCATATCCTTTAAGACCGACCGTCTCTAAATGCTTCTGAGCAATTTCCTGACGCTCCTTCTTGGACATACCTCTAATTTCTAATCCATACTCAATATTTTCTAATACTGTACGATGACTAAACAGTCCAAAGTGTTGAAATACCATTGCTATTTTCTTTTGACGATAGAATTTTAACTGTGTCTTATTGTAATCGACCACATTTTCCCCATCGACATAAATAGCACCTGAGGTAGGTCTATTTAATAAATTCAAGCAACGGATTAGGGTAGATTTGCCACTTCCAGACAGTCCCATGATGACGAAGGTCTCTCCTTCCATGATTTCCATAGAAGCATTGTACACTCCAACAGTATGCCCTGTCTTAGCTAATATCTCTTCCTTTGGTACACTCTTCTCTACCATTGGGATAATTTTTTTAGGGCGTGGTCCAAATATTTTGGATACATTTTCTAGTCTTAATTTTACTGTCATGCTACATCCCTCCTATGTTTCTGAAGGCGATTTGCAATTCCCCCGGTAACTCGGTCGATGATGATCGCTAGAAAGACGATACTAATTCCGGCTTCAAAACCAAGGGATATGTCAATTCGGTTAATCGCAAAGAGTACTCGCTCTCCAAGTCCCTGTGCCCCAACCATAGAACCAACAACAGCCATTGCAAGAGCCATCATCGTTGTTTGATTGATACCAGCCATAATTGTAGGTAAGGCTTGTGGTAGTTGAACTTTCATGAGCATTTGAGAGGAAGAGGAACCAAATGATTGTGCAGACTCTACAATTTCTTTATCTACACTTCGGATCCCTAATTCTGTTAAACGGATTACTGGTGGTAAAGCATAAATGATTGTCGCAATAACTGCTGGTACATTTCCTAGTGGAAAGAAGAAAATTACTGGTATTAAATAGACAAAGCTTGGCATTGTCTGCATTGCGTCTAATATTGGGCGCATGATTCTGGACATGGACTTACTAAAAGCCATTCCAACGCCTAGCGGAATGCCTATTACAAGAGACAAAATTACGGAGATTAGAACGATGGAAATCGTGGTCATCGTTTCCGGCCACAAATCAAAGGAGCCTATTAAAAAGATAAATGCCCCATAAAGCAATCCTCCATAAATATTATTAAAATACCACCCTATTAAAAAGATGATAACAATAAATAACCACCATGGTATTGCTAATAGACCTGCCTCTAAGCCTTTAATCATAGAGGAAGAAATAATAAAGATAAAATCAAAGAATGCATCAAAGTTCGCGGCTAAAAAATCCACGAATTTTTCTACTACATCCCCGATTGGAAAACGTACATCTGGAAATTCTGTCATATAGTAGGACTGCAAAACATACAGTCGCAGGTCACCTCTCTTTTAGTTAGATTGAGTTATGAATTATTTTAAAGAAGCTTTAACTTTTTCTGCCACTTCTTCTGACACCCAAGCTGTCCAAATATCTTCATACTCTTTCATCCACCAAATAGCGGCTTCATCTGCTTCCACATCATTTTCTTGCATGTAATCTAAAGCACTTTCAGTTAAATCATTGCTAGTTTCATAGTTACTTAAAAAGTCTACTACTTCCTTAGCTTGTGTTGGTAAATCTTTATGAACAGCAACCACTACATCATTCGGAGGAAATTCAGTTCCCTTCGAATCATTCCATGTTGCTTCATCGTATGGTGCGTCTTCTAATAGAGTTAAATCGTAGCTTGCTGTTACCCACGTTGGTGACCAATAATAACCTACCCACGGCTCGCCTTTTTTATATGCGCCAGCTAAATCTGCAACAATGGCAGAATCAGAGCCAGGTGCTAGATAGTTATATTGTTCGTCAAGGCCATATGTTTCAAGTTTCGTCCCCAAATACTCACTTACTACCCAACTAGATGGAGCACCGACCACTCGGCCTTTACTGCTATCTTCGGGATCTTGGAAAATTTCTGGATACTTCTCTAAGTCTTGAACCGTTTTTAAATCCGGTGCGATTGGTTCAATACCTCGTTCTGCATCTCCTTCTATCACGTAAGTTGGAACATATAATCCTTGCGCGTTATCAGCGAAATTAGTAGCTACCTTTATGATATCTCCACTTTCAATTGCTTTTTCGTAGACATCTTTAATGTTATCGGTCCATACTTCCATATAGACATTTATGTCGCCCTTTTCAAGTGACTGCATGGTTGCCGCCGTTGTTCCACTTGTTACTTCGGTTTCATAACCATAACCTTCTTCGACGATTGTTTGAGCTATGCTATTGTGTAGGCGAATACTATCCCACCCCGCATCAGCAAACTTAATCACCTCAATATTGTCCTTGCTTGTCTCACTGCCACAGGCTGCAAGTACTAAAAGCATACAAAGTGAAAAAAATAACATAATCTTTTTCATTAGTTTGACTACCTCTTTTCATTCAGTTTTTAAATTAGACGTTCGATCGCTCCTCCTTCAAAATCTATAAATAATTGCTAAAATCCTAAACAATTAAACTTCCCTGAATTTGGAAATTAAAGGACGTCTAATTTATAACTACTAATATTACTAAAAAAATTTGTATATTGCAAATTCACTTAATAAATGATTGCTATTATTCTATCTTTATCTGAATATTATGTATCATTTTTCTAGTCATTTTTCATTAAGTAATTAGTAAACCCTAGACAATCTATTCATATAAATAACGATGTAATTATTAATTATTTGTGATAATTCAATTTTTGTTCGAGGAGGGCTTTGTTTAGGAGAAAGTAAGCAGATAAATAGAGGAGATTTTGAATTATCACCATTCGTAGCGATTTATCAACTCTCATTAAGGTTTTAGCACTGTTCATGGGATTTTATTATAAAACTAAAAAACACCATGAACGCTATGTTCATGGCATCTCTTACACTTTAAACCACTCTGTTTTCTGGTACCCGTTCCTCTAATGCATCTTCAATGGCCGTAGCATTTATTTGCATCATAGCAAGTCTTGTATAAATACTGGCACTACCGATGTGGGGTAGGACAGTCACGTTAGGTAAAGTTAATAGCGGATGATCTAATGGGACTGGCTCTGTTTCAAAAACGTCTAGACCCGCAGCCCAAATGCTTTTGTTGACTAGGGCATCATAAAGCGCCTGCTCATCAACTATTCCCCCTCGTGCCACATTAATAAGAGCTGAGGTTTCCTTCATCATTTCCAGTTCTTTTTTACCAATTAAGCCTCTAGTTTCTGGAGTGAGTGGAGTCAATATAACAACAAAATCTGACTCCTTTAGTAGTGTCTCAAGCTCCACATATGTAAAGTTATACTGTTGCTCAGATTCTAATTTTCTTGTTCGATTATGGTATAAGACCTTCATATCAAACCCTTTAGCACGGCGTGCGACTGCTTCACCGATTCTCCCCATGCCTATAATTCCTAAGGTTGACCCATAAACGTCCATGCCGGTTAGTTGCATCGGTGTCCAAGACTTCCATTTCCCTGCACGAATATCCTGCTCCGCTTCTGTAATACGACGGGCAGTTGCTAGTAACAAGGCAAAAGTTAAATCTGCTGTAGTTTCCGTTAACACACCAGGTGTATTGGTTACAATAATCCCTTTTTCTTTTGCAGCCTCGATATCAATGTTATTATAGCCGACAGCAAGATTAGATATAATTCTTAGACTTGGTAGGCTTTCTATCAGTTCCCGGTCCACTTTATCCGAGAGAACGGTCCACAAGGCATTACAATCCTTTGCCTCTTTTTTGATATCCTCGTACTTCATTGGAATTTCATCGCTATGCCACATAATGACTTCAAATTTTTCTCTTAGTGGTTGTACAATCTCTTCCGGTAACTTTCTAGTAATAAAAATTTTATACATCCAATTCCCCCTAATGATTTTCTGATAATTTAAGCATCGCTGATTTGAGAAAAGAATTCAACTGTATTTACAATAATATTTTTATACGCTATACTGTGGTCACATAAAAAAACAGATTGTGTAAATCTTACATAATTGGAAAACTACATACCGTTTCTGCACTAGGGGTGCCCACTTTGGCTGTGATGAGAGCTTTTTAAGCTCCGATCCCTTATTACTCGATCAGGATAATACCTGCGTGAGGAAGTGCGGTGACTTTCCTTTTTTTCATAAGGTAAGTGGCTGCATCTTCACGGATGTAGCTTTTTTTTATGAAAAATTTTAAGGAGGGTTTTGAATGGAATGTGGTGTAAGTCCGATTGTAGGGTTTCGTTTCTCCCTACATCCAATGAGCAATGAGTTTATCAGTATTATTAAGGGGGCGTTACAGGATACAGACACATCCAATGTGTGGATGCATACGGATGACGTATCGACTGTGATTAGGGGAAAACAAGCTCATGTATTCAATGTAGCAAAATCAATAGCTTTAAATGCAGCTAAAACTGGGGTACATGTGGCTCTCTCAGGAACTTTTTCAGCGGGCTGTCCAGGTGACACAGCAGCTGACGTTTATTTAGAAAAAGGAGATGAAGTTGCTAATATTGATGCAACTAAACAATATGTGTCCTCTCAATTTGCCTTATATCCAATGAATAATCCAAACTACATGGATGTTATCTACAAGGAGATTCAGCATGCGAAAGACGCTGGTGTTTTCAATGAGTCCATGCATTATGCAAGCGGCATCCATGGAGATATCCATGATGTATTCGCCTTCTACGAAGCTACCTTTACCAGAGCCAGATCAGAGGATCATAAGCATTTAGTAATGACTGTCTCTATGAGCATTAACAGCCCTTCTCATGTAGATGACGTTCATGCTTAAATCATGGAAGCTAAAAGAGATTATTTTAATGTCTATCTTTGCAGTAGTATTTGGGATTGTGTATTTACTATTCCTTCACGTCGGAAATATTTGGTCAGGGTTTATTGGCCCAATCGCGTATGAATGGATTTTTGGAGTATGGTTTATCGTTTCTATCATCTGTATGTATATCATTCGCAAGCCAGGAGCTGCTGTAATCTCTGAAACTATTGCAGCCGCAATAGAGGTGCTTTTAGGTAATGCTGTTGGGCCTCGTCTCATTCTTTCTGGTGTTATTCAGGGCTTGGGTGCAGAGGCAGTATTCGCAGCTACCCGCTATAAACGATTTGACCTTTGGGTGTTAATGCTTGCTGGTGCAGG
>NZ_JBAEAP010000309.1:0-3959 GCF_056205495.1 Psychrobacillus sp.
GATGGCGGCTCCGAGGAGCTAAAGGGAGCAAGCGAGGTAGGAATGAGGCCATACCAGGCTACATGGTTTTTACCCTCAGGTGCTCCTAATGAAATTTCAGAATTTCCAAAGTTAAGAGAACCTATGGAGGTAATAGAAGTTGTACGAAAAGAGGAGGAGAGCTATGGAAGTCAAAAAAGATAAGTGGGATGCTAGTCACAGGTCTTGGCCATTACCTAAACTGCCATGGACTATGACTCAGACGTGGAATGATCTATTATTTGCACATTACCCTATCGATATAAAAGTGTTAAGAGAAATTGTACCAAAAGCACTTCCTTTGGATACGTATAATGGAAAAGGATGGATTGGTATCGTTCCCTTCCATATGACAAATATTAGGCTGCGGGGGACGCCGAGAGTGCCAGGTACAGACAGTTTTGCAGAATTGAATGTTCGAACGTATGTCACGATAAATGGGAAACCAGGGGTGTTCTTCTTTAGTCTGGATGCGGAAAATTTATTTGCGGTAAAGGTAGCTCAAACTGTATACCGTTTACCATACGTGCATGCCGATATGAATGTATCAAAAAGTGATTCATTTATAGAATATAAAAGTAAGCGTCGACAAGGAGTGGATGCCAGATTTGAGTGTAGATACCGTCCTACATCAGAGATATTCTATGCAGAGAAAGGAAGCTTTGAAGAATGGCTCACAGAGCGCTACTGCTTATATACATTAAGTAAAAAAGGGGATCCGCTTCGTTGTGATATTCTTCATCCCCAATGGCCGTTGCAACAAGCAGAGGCAGAGTTTCAGGTAAATACTATGCTGTCCGAGCAGGGGATACAAGTAGAGGATAATCTACCAATCTTGCACTTTTCCAAAAGTATAGAAGTTCGGATGTGGCCGTTAGTGTCCGCGATGAATGACTGAAAGAAAATAGGAGGTAATAAAATGAATAAATATCCGCTTCAGTTAAACGAGAGGATATCTTTAATAGACATTTTTGATATGGGATTAAATGAAAGAACAGGTACATATGTAATTCAGGAGGATGAATTGACTATAGTAGAGACTGGACCAAGCCCCTCTGTAAAACATGTGAAAGAAGGCTTACAAAAACTTGGCTTCTCTTTAGCAGATGTTAAATACATTATTTTGACCCATATCCATTTAGACCATGCCGGTGGAGCAGGCCTGCTTCTCCAGCAATGCCCTAATGCAACAGTAGTGGTACATCCTAAGGGTGCTAGACATTTAGCAAATCCAGAGCGTCTTATAGCAGGTGCAAGAGCTGTATACGGCTCAAATTTTGGTGACTTATTTGATCCTATCGTAGCAATACCGGAGGAAAGACTCTTAACAAAGGCTGATGGAGAAACATTAAAAATTGGGGAAGCTTGTACTTTGACCTTCTTAGATACACCTGGTCATGCCAATCATCATTTTGGTATTTATGATCCAATTAGTAACGGGATGTTTGCTGGAGATACGGTGGGGGTCCGCTACGAGCAACTGGCCAAAGATGGCGTAGATTTAGTGCTGCCTTCCACCTCCCCTAACCAATTCGATCCAAAGGCAATGCAAAAAGCTATAGAGCGATTCCAACAGATGAGCCTAAGTTACATTTACTATGGTCACTTTGGAATGACTGATAATGCCGCTGCAGCTCTAGCACAGGTTTCAGAATGGCTTCCGCTTTTCGTTGAAACGGCTAAAGATGTCCAAAGAGAACAAAAAGACCATAACGAGCTAGCGAATAGACTCGAGGCATTAGTTAAGGATCATTTAAGAGGCCAAGAGATTCCAGATGACCATGAAGTCTATCCATATATCCATGGTGATTTAGGGGTTTGCGCTATGGGGTTGATGGATTATTTAGGTAAGTAATATCAAAAAAATTATATGATTGAGCTTGAAATAGGGAAAGAACAATGTAAAAGAGATATACAGAGATAGATTACTATTTAGGGGAGATTATATGTTTAGCATATTTAAGACTAAATGTTCGATGTGTCATAGAAAAGCAGGTCCTTATCGTTTGTTTCAAAGTCCAGAGGGAAAGAGGATGAAGCTTTGTTATGGCTGCTCCGAATATGCTGCAAGACGTGCATATAAAAAGTTATCATAAATTTTATGAGGTGAGAGTGGAGGATTTTATATAACCTATATTTTCTTAAACGCTATCTACTAAAAATGAGGATGAAAGCTTGTTCATTGCCTGCTTTTTGAAAATATTACTTGTGGTTGTCTTCGGTAAGACATCATATTAAAAAATAAGGCTACTTAAACTTCGCGATAGGTAAAGTTTAAATAGCCTTTTCTTTTTAAGTAGACTTTGGTTTTTCTATATGTAGAGTTCCTTCTGGTAAAGCGGATCCTTCTACATATTTATGAACTGGAAATATAAAGGTCCAAGGCATACTTGTTTCAGGAGGAAGTGTAAGAGCTGGTATCGTAAATACATGTTCAGCCACTAGCTCATTCTCAACCGTATAGACTAATCTAGTCTGCTTAAAGGCTAGCTCCTGGCTGGTGAAATTATGAATCAGGACAGTGGCGAGAAACTCTTTTTTATGATTGGTTGCAACTCGGATAGGAGAGAAAAGAATATCTTTGTTTACATGGTCTTTGGTTCTTCGAAAAATACGTTCAATTTGTTCTCTATCCTTGGCTGATACTGCTTTATTCCAAGATGGTTCAAATTTTAGCTGCTGCATGTTAAACCCCCTCTAGTGTAATTTTAACATAAGAGATCTGATCATTATGGAAATGGACTACTGTTCAATCTACCAAGTATTGTCTATTATTTAAGTTAATAGATATTAAGGGCGAGGGGAAGGGGATAAGTAGAATGCCATTAGAAATTGTTCGAAATGATATTACGAAAATGCAGGTAGATGCTATTGTAAATGCCGCTAACCGAGATCTTCAAAGGGGAGGCGGTGTGTGTGGAGCAATCTTTCAAGGTGCGGGATCCGGTGAGCTACAAGAGGCGTGTAATAGGATTGGCAATTGTCCCACAGGTGAAGCTGTCATAACGGACGCATATCAACTAAGTGCAAAATATATTATTCATACAGTAGGACCAGTATGGAGAGGTGGGTCTCATAAAGAAGAGGAGCAGTTGAAGGATTGCTATAAAAACTCGTTAAATTTGGCGTTATCTCATGGCTGTGAGTCAGTAGCGTTTCCATTAATCTCTTCTGGTATTTATGGATATCCAAAGGAGCAAGCTCTACAGGTAGCTATTTCTACGATAAGCTCGTTCCTCTTGAACCATGAAATGCTTGTTTATATTGTTGTGTACGATAAAAAAGCCTTTAAACTAAGTGAGAAACTGTTCAGGTCTATTGAGGAATTTATTGATGAGCACTATGTCGAGGAAATGGACATAAGCTTCGGCAGAAATAGAAGAGAAGCTTATGAGCTAGAGGAATCGATGGTGCTGCAATCTAGTCAGGATTTACGGGAAATGATAGAGCATATGGATGAATCATTCTCCGAAAGGCTTCTACGTCTTATAGATGAAAAGGGAATGACCGATGTTTCTGTCTACAAAAATGCAAACATTGACCGACGCCTGTTTTCGAAAATAAGAAATAACAAGGACTATACTCCATTAAAGAAAACAGTAGTCGCCTTCGCTATTGGTCTACAGTTAACTTTACAGGAAACAAACGATTTACTAGAAAAGGCAGGTTATACCCTGTCTAGAAGCCATAAATTTGATGTTATTATTGAATACTTTATTCAACAACACAACTATAATATATTTGAAATCAATGAGGCATTGTTTAGTTTTGACCAACCCTTATTAGGCGCATAAACAAGAAAAGCGTAAGCGCCTATCCCTGCCCCGACAGGCAAATGGGGAAATGCGAGGAGGCAGTTCCTCAGCCACCGCAGTATTTTCCCATTTGACCCCGAGGGGCAAGGCGCCGGAGCTAGACAATCAGAAAAGCGCAGGCGCCTA
>NZ_JBAEAP010000310.1:0-5792 GCF_056205495.1 Psychrobacillus sp.
GTTGTTTAAATATAACATTTCACAAAGCATATTTAGGATAAACTTGATATATTATCATTTTTTTGAAGTAATGTTTTACAAATGCTAGTCCCCTGTCATCTTCGTTAAACCTCTTCTATATTTAACAAACTTTGCTATAATTATAGCTAAAGGAATAACCGATCCTATTAGATTATTATTTTTTAAATAATAGTTTTTACTAAGATTTTTCCCTTCAATGCCATTTTATAGACAACAACTGATAAACCAAAATATGACTTAACTTCCTAAAGGAGTAAATATGAAAAATAAAGTGATTGAGCAATACGAACAAGATGAAAATATGATGATTCAATTATTTGCACAATGGTGTATTAACCATGAGGTTGATCCTTTTGCGCTTTATCAAACTGCCTATCCAGAACAAGCAACGAATGAAGCTTTAACAAAAGCAGTAGAAGAAACAGAAAAAAATGCTGTAGATGTTGACACCCAAACTGTAATTCAAGTACTTCAGCTTTTCGGAAACGACCATCTAGCATATGTTGTTTCAGAGATCTCGCTGAAACTAAACTAAAGTCTATCTATTAGAAATCGTCCCTTTCTCTCCTTAAATCACTCCCTTTACATGAACCCAAAAGAGTTGTAAAATTTCAGAAAGTTTTACAAAGTTTGTTACAAATAATGTACAATATTATCAGAAGGGAAGGGGGAAAATGATGAAAAAGTTTACAAAGGAAGAAAATAGTTGGGCTCTCTACGACTGGGGTAGCTCTGCATATTCAATAATAATTACTACTGCAATTTTTCCTATTTTTTATAAAGGGTCAGCTACTGCTGCTGGCATTGATACAGCTGATTCAACTGTTTACCTTAGTTATACGATTGCGATTTTTACGTTTATATTAGCAATGATTGGACCAATCCTTGGTACCATCGCCGATTACAAAGGCTTTAAAAAGAAATTTTTCTATTTCTTTTTCTTTTTAGGAGTAACAGCAACTGCATTGCTTGCCTTTATCCCCTATGACAAATGGTATCTATTTTTAATTTGCTATACTTTTGCTGCTCTTGGTGCAACTGGAGCTAACGTTTTCTATGATGGCTTCATTGTTGACGTCACCACTAACGAGCGAATGTCTCGAGTATCATCTAGAGGTTACGGTCTTGGATATATAGGTAGTGCTATCCCATTTTTAATCAGTATAGTCATCATTCTTTTGGCAAGCAATAATATCATTCCTATTTCAGATATCACAGCAAGCCGAATCGCTTTCCTAATCACGGCAGCTTGGTGGATTATATTCGCTATTCCAATGTTTAAAAATGTAAAACAGATTCACTATATTGAACGAGAAAGAAATCCAATCTCTCAAAGCTTTAAACGACTTGGAAAAACAATGAAAGAAATTCGTCAGTATCGAGCATTATTTCTATTTTTAATAGCGTATTTCTTTTACATTGACGGAGTAGGAACAATTATTTCTATGTCTACTGCATATGGGACCGATTTAGGCTTAAAATCCACTGATTTAATCATTGTCTTATTTGTCACTCAGGTGGTGGCCGCACCATTTGCGATTCTATATGGTAGACTGGCGGTTAGATTTTCTGAAAAGAAAATGTTATATGTAGGGATTATCGTCTATACAATTGTATGTACGTATGCATTTTTCTTAGAAACTATCACTGATTTTTGGATTTTAGCTATGCTAGTAGCAACCTCTCAAGGTGGGATACAAGCATTAAGTAGATCATACTTTGGCAAGCTAATACCAAAAGAAAATTCTAATGAGTTCTTTGGATTCTATAATATTTTCGGTAAATTTGCCTCCATTATGGGACCATTATTAATTGGATTTACTACACAAGTTACAGGAAATTCCTCATACGGTGTATTTAGCTTAATCATCTTATTTATTATTGGAATAATAGTTTTGACACAAGTACCAGAACCAGAAGAAGCACCAAAGCCTGTACCAGTTGATGCTGTCTAATAGTTTGCAAAAAGTGAAATTGCCACGCGCAATTTCACTTTTCACTTTCTGCATGAAATTTAAAATCTGCTATACTTTGACGCTCCCGTTGCTCCTAATAAGCTCATTATATTTCAATTTCTTTAATTACTTTTGCTGGATTACCCCCTACCACCACATTCGCGGGCACATCTTTTACTACGACAGCTCCAGCTGCAATAATAGCATTATCTCCAATATGGACGCCTGGATTGATAACTGCATGTCCCCCTATCCAAACATTATTTCCAATCGTGATAGGTTTTCCATATTCCCTGCCGGAATTACGTTCTCCTGGATGCAGAGGATGTGTGGCTGTATAAATTTGTACACTTGGTCCAAGCATGCAATTGTCACCAACGCGAACTTCACAAACATCCAATATGATACAATCAAAATTCGCAAAAAAGTTATCGCCAACGTGCGTATTATAGCCATAATCAAATCTAATCGTTGGCTCCATATAAACTGAATTCCCTGTAGAACCTAATAAATCCACTAGTAGTTCCCGTCGTTTATCCCCTTCATTTTCAAATGACTGGTTATAAATCCTTACCTTTCTTCTTGCCTCTTCCCTGTCTCTAACTAATTCGGTATCTGATGGATTATACAATTCACCGGACAGCATTTTTTCTTTTTCTGACTTTATTTTTATCCTCCTCATCTTTATACTTAAGTGGCTTTATATCTCTTGACCAAAGCCTAACACATTTAAGGTAATTCCAACTTATTTTTTCTATAATGATCTTAGACTTCTCTTGTCATTAGGTTAGTTAAATTCAAAAAGACAACCCAGTAATTTATCGGGTTGTCTTAATTCCTATAAATATTTATTTGAATTTATTTAGAATGGAGCTTATCTTTTATGAGCCTTCTCTTTGTCCAAATGAACGTAAATAATAGGAACAATTCAAATGCATTCGTGACCGCAGCGCTCTCTACCTTGATAGGAACTGCACTACCAATTGTCATAACGACTGCACCTATAAAAAATACTGGCCATTTTGTTTTCTTCCAAAGAATTGCACTAGTTACGATTAATACAAGTGTTACTAGAAGAATCATAATTGGTGGCCCTGAAGCTTCTTCTGTAGAGACATATCTAAGAACCCCATATTCCTCCTCAGCCTTTAGTGTAAGCTGAGACGCTTCCAACCAAATTTCAATACCTATTAAAATCAATGTATAAATAATAGCTGATATCGTAAGCCATTTTTTCTGAGCCCATGCAATTCCACTTTCCTTCAATGTACCAACCGCAAATAAGACAAGTAATGGAGTTAAAAATGCATGCGTCCAAAATCGTAAGAGATTTAAGGTTTCAAGCAAATCCCCTTCACCGATCCATTTCCCTATACCAATTATTCCATTATCATAAATAAGTGCCAAAATAATAAGATACACAAAGCTTGTCCATTTGAAAACATCTTTTTTCTTTAATCCTATTAATCCCCAAATAAACAGCCCTATATATGCCGCTGTAAAAAATAAGTACAAAATAGTATCCATTGATTTCCCTCCTTTATTACTTCTTTCCCATAAAAGAAGGGTTATAATCTTAAATTTAATAGTTGTTTCACAAACATCGTTTATTCCATTACGGAAAGTATAGTGTACGTAAAAGTAAAGTTATAAAACAAGATCATAAGGCGAAATGCAAAATAAAGCTGATAACTCCACCTCTAGCTCATCATTGTGATTCTACCTTTTAACGATTATATGTTTAATCTATCTAAAGACTAATTAGCGTCCTCATTTTTGTAATGAATATATTTTTGCGTTAATAATCCTGCATGAAATACATTTAATAACATTAAAATGTAGAACACAACCGGTCCAAAGAAAAAACGATTATCATCAGTAAATTGTATAAAAGAAAAAGAAGCAATAATAAAGAGAGTGGCAGTTATCGTGGAAAATATTAATTGACCCTTTGCAGATTTTATCATTTTGTCCCTCCTTAAAGATTACAAAGCATTCATTTCTATCCAAAAAACAATGTTCTATATTGTGTCATTTAAGTCTCTATATTGATAAACTACTTAACATTTTAACATAAATATCCAATTAAAACATAGGTAACAGACCTTTGCAGAAAGTCACCATCTTCCTTTGAACAATAATAAAAACACAGGAAAAATATCCTGTGTTTGATGTTTTGTTTATTATTTTGCAAATGTTGCAGGCATGACAACAGCGATTACTTCCCCTTTAGCACAAAGGACGTCTCCAGCAAACACCTCAGAAGTTACCTTCCACTTTTTGGGATGTATTTCTTCCACCGTACCGATAGCTTTTAGTTCAACTTTTTGTGGTGTTGGTTTCAGAAAATCGACGTGAAGGGACCCTGTTACAAATCGTGGTGGTGCCTCTCCGCTGCCAGGCTCAAAACCATTTTTTCGGTGAAGAGCAAGTGAAGCTGAGCCGGTTCCATGACAATCTACCAAAGCTCCTATTAATCCACCATATACAAAGCCTGGAATCGCAGTATGTTCTTCTCTAGGTTGATAAATTGTTTCTGTTTGCTCTCCATTCCAATATGTCTTTAAATGATACCCCTGTTCATTTAAACGACCACATCCATAACACCAAGCAAAATTGTCCGGATATTCATCCTGTATAGCAATCTTGTGTTCTGTCATTATTTCTCCCCCTTTAACAAACCATACAAAAAAGCAAACTATCAGTCAACTTAATTATAGATTTTTCGGAAATAAATGTTATTAATTATATAATGATTCTCTCCTATCTTGAAAGACTGGAATTCTACCTCTGACTTCTTCTACAAGATTTAAATCAATATCTACTAGACCGGTAGTTTCCTCCTCATTACCTAACCATACTATTTCTCCCCAAGGAGCAATCACCATGGAGTTACCATTAAATTGATTGTTTGGATCTTCTCCGACTCTATTTACTGCCACTATATAGCATTGATTTTCGATTGCTCTTGCCTGCAGAAGAATTTTCCAATGATCAATACGTGCAGCTGGCCATTGGGCTGGTACAAATATTACTTTTGCACCTTGTAAAGAGTGAGCGCGGAACCATTCAGGAAAGCGAAGGTCATAGCAGATCACCCCTCCCATCGTTACATTCTCAATTTCGAATAAGTTTTTCTTATTTCCTGCTTTTAAATACAAATGTTCATCCATTAGCTTAAATAAGTGGGCCTTATCATACTCCGTTATGATATCTCCGGAATCATTTACAATATACATCGTATTATAAAATTGGGAATCCTTCTTTGTAGAGACAGAACCACCGATAATATGAATATGTAATTCCTTCGCTAGCTTGGTTAATAATTTCTTTGTGTCGTTCCCCTCTTTATCAGCTATTTCTTCTAATCTAGTCAAATCATACCCTGTGTTCCACATTTCGGGTAAAATAATTAGTTTAGCTTCTTGCTTTGCAGCCTCTCTAATCTTTCTTTCAACGGTTTCAAAATTTTCTTTAGGATTACCAAATGCTATATCTAACTGAACACAAGCAATTTTCATACCGACACCACCTCTAGACATAATACTAAAAAGGTTATAAGATTTGACTAATATATGCAACTATTTAGAAAAAGAGGTATTGCCCATGGAATTTTCTGATCGTTTAAAAAGTCTCCCTCCCCAGTTTTTTGCAACACTAGTACAAAAAGTTTCGAAGGCTGTGGCTGAAGGAAGAGATGTGATAAATCTTGGACAAGGGAATCCCGACCAGCCCACACCGGATCATATTGTAAAAGCATTATCGAGTGCTGCTAAAAACCCTCAATCTCATAAATATTCTCCATTCAGAGGAATA
>NZ_JBAEAP010000311.1:0-5077 GCF_056205495.1 Psychrobacillus sp.
GTTCAGTTTTCAATGTTCATATAATGTATTTTGTCGTTTTGTTTTAGCGACCTTTGTATCTTAACATCGTTTTAACATGAATGTCAACACTTAATCATAAAATTTATTAAAACAAATTGAAAAGGTGTGTGTTTCCTTGAAAACAAAGCTCTTAATAACCATCACTTCTGTATTGTTATTCTTGCTGTTACTCTTCGCGCCCAATACTTACTCTACACTTCTTCCCGTGTTCCAAGTAACCGAAAAACCAAGTGTTATTTCGAAGGGAGCCTATGGGAATACGGTAACTATCGACCTATCATTTGGTAGAGAGGATGTAGAAACCCTAGTAGAAGGTTTAAAAGCTCCTTATCCTCATTTTTTCATTAGCATTGAATGGATTGAGCGATCTGAGCCCATTATTAAAATGATGCAGGATAAAAAAATCCCTATTAGTCTGTTGGGTAAAGAGGGCTTGCTGTATATAGAGGACCGGAGTCTATTTAAAAAAGAAATAGATAGATTTGAAGAGGCTATTGGTGTGAAGCCAGATTGGTTTCGGACTTCTGATTACGAGTTCCCTGTTGAACTTCAAAAAGATGCCTGGAAGGAGGAAGTAAATCTTTTAGGCTCTACTTTAGTTTTAGGAAATACTGTGCCTAAGCTTACGAAGGGAGATATACTTACCGTTCCTCTCCACCAGGAAGAAAGAATCGATACAATCCAGCTTGCAAAATATTTAAGATCACAGCCTTTTGTTAGTATTGAACAAAATATATTTAATATGAAAATGAAAACCAAAAGTTATCCTGAATAGCGTAGAGAATTCAACTATTCTTCTATAATAAAAAACTGCTCCGACTAATAGTCAGAGCAGTTTTCTTATTTAACCTTTGCCTCGGCTTCTCTTCTCGCTTTTCTACGCGCTTCTAGTTTTAATCGGTCTTCATCAGATTTAGCGTTGTATTTTGGTAAAGCCAATAACTGATATGCATTAACCGCTAAAATTGGGAACAATAATAAAGTAACCCAGCTATCGACGTTATCCGCATTAACCATTAAGACAGGCAGCCACTCTAATGTTGAAATTACAATCATAAAGAACAATGCAGAGATTAACACGTGTTTTTTCGTTTTATTTGCTTTAATAAGCGCCACCACTACTCCTGTTCCGATTAGAACGACTAACAAGAAAGCGTATAGCCAAACTTGCGAAGTAGTATCCGCGTTTGGACGGAAACGGAACATTATTAAATCAAATATGACAAATGCAATGATTAATAACTGTACCCAATTCCATAAAGTTAGGGTTCTAAATATATTTACACCCATTTGGTGAATCGTTAAATATGCGAAAAATCCCATTTGAGTAATAACACTTACGGTAAAGCCCATTACTACCATAAAAGCAAAGGCAGCAAGAAACTCACTCCATTGGCCTGCTTCAAAGTATTTAGCAAAGGCATCATCCCAACGGATAAATAGTCCTAAAACTCCTGTTATTAAACCACCGATGAGCATGGAATTGATAAAAAATTTAAACCAATTTCGTATTGTCACAGCTAGGTTGCCTCCATCTACTCTATTTCATCCTTCAATTGTAACAACGATTTGCCAAAAAATCTATTTCTTCATAATATCAATACATATTTCCGTACTAATTGTGAACAATAATTGAAAAGGATGGTGAGGAATCAATGAAGTATTTCGCCTTGATTTTATTAAGTATTGGGTTACTAGCTGGTTGTAGTGACTCTTCTAGTACTCCTTCATATGAAGAAAACAAAAAGATGTTAATCGATGCTTTACAGACAGAGGATGGTAAAAAAGCTATTCGAACTCTTTTAGAGGATCCAAAGTTTCAAGAAATGCTTGTAATAGACAGTGAGCAAGTAAAAAAGTCAGTAGAACAGACAATGCTTTCGAAGGAAGCCGAGGAGTTTTGGAAAGAAATTTACCAGGATCCTAAATTTTCTGAGACCATGGCTAAGAGTATGAAGAAGCAACAAGAAGACTTAATGAAAAGCATGATGAAGGATCCAGAGTATCTGAAAGACTTAGAGACATTCTTTAGCTCAGACGAAATGAAAAAAGAATTAGAAAAAACATTGAAATCGAGTGATATGAGAAAAGAAATTCAAAAAGTTGTGGAAGAAACTATCCAAAGTCCGTCCCTCCAAGCAAAATGGCAGAAGCTAGTGGAAGAAGCCGGTGCTTCTAAAGAAGAAGGTGGCTCTAAAGAAGAGGGAGGTAAAAAAGAAGAAAAATAGGCCGCTCCTCTATGGAAACGGCCTTTTCTTTATGCTTTTTCTATTACTTTTTCAGCTATTTCTAAGTATAGCTTCCCAGTATCATGCGTTTCGCCGTATACAGAAGGAGCAAAGTCAATGTCGTTCCAGTCAGGCTGACCTAATGGAATTTGGCCAAGAAGCTCTGTACGAAGTTCATCCGCAAGTTTTGGTCCTCCGCCTTTTCCAAAAACAAATTCCTTTTCGCCTGTAGATTTAGATTCATACCAGGACATATTTTCAATAACACCTAGAATCTCATGGTCCGTCTGTAATGCCATTGCACCTGCACGCGCTGCTACAAACGCAGCTGTAGGGTGAGGAGTGGTTACAACTATCTCTTTAGAAGCCGGTAGCATTTGGTGTATGTCTAACGCGACGTCACCAGTTCCCGGTGGTAAATCTAGTAGCAAGAAATCTAACTCTCCCCACTCTACGTCTTTAAAGAATTGGTCTAACACTTTCCCTAACATTGGTCCACGCCAAACTACTGGAGTATTGTTCTCTACAAAAAATCCCATGGATATTACTTTTACGCCTTTGCGTTCCACTGGAATAATTCGATCCTCTTTAATCTGTGGTACGTCTTTGACACCCATCATATCAGGCACACTGAAGCCGTAAATATCTGCATCAACTAAAGCAACTTTTTTACCTAGTCTTGCAAGAGCAACAGCTAAGTTTACGGATACTGTAGATTTACCTACTCCACCTTTACCTGATGCAATTGAGATGATTTTTACTTTACTGTTTGGAGAAAGAATATCTTCGCTATCGCTTTCTTTCCCTTTTCCTCTGAACTGCTCCAATACTTCTTTAGGAAGCTCCTCAAAACGAATACCTACAGTATTTGCACCAGCGTTTTTTAATACCTCAACCACTTTTGTTTGTAATTGCATCTGCTCCGCAGAATTGATCTTAGCGATTGCAAGCTTAACGCTAACATGATTTTTTTCTTCTTTTATTGAAACTTGAGAGATACCATTCGTTTCTTCAAGCGTTCTATGTAAAAACGGATCGTTTAATTCCCCAAGTAATGTACGAACTTGATTCTCATTAATCATTGTGTAGACACTCCCCTTTAGTTAACTATTCGCAATATAGTATACCATATACGAGTGTCTACCATCCCATCATCGGCTCAATAAATGCTTTCCTCTACAAATACACCAATCCCTTTGGCAATTGCATTTACCATATCGTTTTGATATTTGTCTGATGTTAGCAATTCTCTTTCCTCCGTATTGCTTATAAACCCTGTCTCTACTAATACCGCCGGGGCTTTCGCTTTCTTTAAAATGTATACTTGTTTAATAGCTAGTGCTTCTCTTTCTGTATTCCCAATGTTAGTTCTTATAGAAGATTGAATAGACTTTGCCAATAACTGACCACCTTCATGTCCTTCCGCATGATAGAAAACCTGTGCTCCTCTCCATCTCTCCTCTGGCACAGCATTAACGTGCATACTGATTACCATATCCGGCTCAGAGTTATTCATTATCTCCTCACGAAGCAAAAGGTCCGCTCGTTTTCTAGCTCTTGTAGTTGGAAAATCCTCATCTGGTGAATGTTCAGCTACAGCGTCTCCTTCTTTAGTTCTTGTCATAACAACGGTTGCCCCTTGAGACTTCAATAACTTCTCTAGTTTAAGAGACATAGCTAATGTAATATCTCTTTCCACTATTTCTCCATAACTAGCGCCGCCATCCATACCACCGTGGCCTGGATCAATCACAATCTTTACCCCACTCAAAGGCACTGGTAGGAAGAAACCAATATCACTTGCTCTCGTACTGTACGTTACAGCTAATAGAGTGACAAAAAATAAAACCCCAATTGTTAACCATTTCTTCAGTTTAATCGCCCCTTTTTCACTCATTATACGTACGAGGGACAAATAGTATGATTAGATTCTAGGCTTCATTTTAGAACTTATCCAAAACGAGGGAACAGATAAAACTGTAATAATAGATATGATAAAGAACACGACTGCTCCAGCTCCTATTTTGTCTAAGAGTATGCCTCCCAAACTAGGAGCAATTATTCTACCAATAGACTTAACTCCGGTTAGAGCGAAGTAAGTTCCTTTCTCATGGTCCTCGCACATACTGTCTATATGTATATCTACCATTGTAAATACGAGCACCTCTCCAGCAGTGAAGATTATCATCGCTCCAATCAAAACAATAATATTAGGACTTTGGCCAAATATTAATAATCCTATGGATAACATCCCACTTCCTATCATGAGAGAAGTAGTCGTACTAATCCGCTCACCAAGCTTATAAACAAAATATTGGATGACAAGAACCGTAATAGCATTCGTAGTGATCAGCCATGCAAAATATTGTACAGCAAGCTCAGCGTCAAACGTCCTTCCAAGATATTGGCTGAAGGTCGAATCAAACTGACTGTATCCAAAGGTTACAAAAATAAGAGCTAGTACAAAAATGCTAAACGCATAATCTTTTTTAAATACATAAAAAGATTGAAAAATAGATGATTTACTTGCACTAGCCACTGGCCACACCATTGGATACTTCTTAAACAACACTAAAAATGTAATAATGTTAATTAAAAAGATAAAACCTACTCCAAAGAATATATTCTCTAGCCCAAAACGCTGAAAATAGACAGAAGTAAGGGGAGCTACAGCAGCAGAAATATTAATCAAGAAATATCGGATATTAAAAATTAGTCTTCTATTCTCTGGTTCCGTATAAAGACTCAACAGAACACGATAGGTCGGCTCTACAATCGATTGACTCATTCCAAGAACAATTGCAAAAATGATAAATCCTGCGTATTGA
>NZ_JBAEAP010000312.1:0-2466 GCF_056205495.1 Psychrobacillus sp.
AATCGGAGATAGCTCTAGCGAGGGAGTTAAGCAGATAACAAATCATAAACAACCAAAAACAACTGTGTCTAAGATTTATTTATTCTTAGCTTTGTTAAAGTTATTGGTTGATTTTGACTAACAATTCTTTTTTTATAGTAAACTGTAAACGAAAAAATGGAACTTTCAAATGGCTATTAAGAACATAAATAGATGATGAAATTGGGGTTGGTGAAATTTTTTAGCTTTGTTTATGCGAGCAAATTTATTAGCGCTTTATCGATGCTAAGGCTGTTCCCATTTATTGATTGGAGCGCCAGATGGCGACTCCTACGGGATGAGTGAGACCGATAAGCCATCACAGCCACGCGCGTAAGCGATGGGTGATGGCTTATCGCTCACCCCGAGGAAAGCATCCGGCTGGTGCGAAAAATCAATTCTACTCTCTGATCTAAGATTTCTTTGGATCATAAATCAACCTCAACCTTTAACATACCCTTATTCTTTAACAATTCTCTACATGAGCTAAGTCTGGTATAGGGTACTTCACTTCCGAAAAGTTATGGATTAGCAACTCTTCTTTTATCATTTGTCCTGTTCTTTTATCTATAGTCTTTCTCCAAATCTCGTTTTGACGAAAGTTTTTCCCGTTTTGTTTTAAAAAATGATGATTTCTTTCATCAATATGATATGAATATGGCATTTCTTCTTTGGAGAAAATGGCACCCTTCAAATGTTTATCCGTTACCCAAACCTTTATTTGAAATGAGCTAGGAGTCGGATTATAAAATCGTAAATCAACGTAATTGTAAAAAACACTGGCTCCACTACCAAAAGGAAGCGTACGTCCCGAATCAGGAAAAGGATCAAAGCTATGATGATGTCTTTCGGTAACAACAAGAGGTGTGTGTAGCACCATCCAATATAAGAGGTTTGCAAGCTGACATATCCCACCGCCAATTCCCTTCTTCACCTCTCCTCTGGAGAGCTGCATACCTTCAATATAGCCTTTTGCTTTTGTAGTTTTTCCAACAAGTCTCCAAAAGGAAACAATCTCACCAGGTTTGATGATGATTCCATCTATTTTACTAGCAGCAATCTTCAAGTTTGTTATTTTATTTTCTTGCAATTGAGGGTCGCTTTCACCTAATGTCCTTCTCAGCAATGATTGGTGTTTTTTGCAAGTGTATTGAAATGTGGTTGACAGTAACTTGCTGGTAGCTAGCTTTTGCCCATCTTTTAAATTAATTAGTGATCTGACTAACCTTTTCTGCTGGATTCGTATGTGATAGAAGAGTGGATGGAATTCAGATAGTCTCAATTTTATTTTCCTCCCTGCTTTTTACTTGAAGTTTTTATCATGAAAAAGCAATATAAGTTATTTACTTATTTTCTCCATTCAGGCTGTATAATAGAAAAAATGAAAGCATCATGGGATTCGTTATCTTGATAAAGATAGTCTTTTAAGACACCTTCTTTTTCAAAGCTCAATTTTAAAAGTAAAGAGAAGGATGCCTCGTTTTGAGGAAAGGTTACTGCTCCTATACGAAAAAGTTTTAATTCATTAAAGCAATAATCGATTACTGCTTCTACAGCTTCAGTCACAATTCCTTTTCTCCAATGGGCGGGCAATAGCTCATAGCCGATTTCCGTTCTTTTGCTATTTAAGGATAGGTTATTTAACCCTACCGTACCGACTAATTCACCTGTTTCTTTCCAAACTATTCCCCAACGCATGGATCTTTTTTGCTCAAACCCATTTGCAAAGGATTTTACCATTGCTGCTGCTTGGTCGACGCTAGTTAATGGGGACATTCCGTAATATTGAATGACTTCTTCATTGGAAAAAATGGAGTAAATGCTAGCCAGGTGCCCTTCATTTATTTCTATTAAATTTAATCTCTCTGTCAAGAATACTGGAAAATTCATTTTTATATCCCCTTTTCTAAAATTCATATAATTTAGCATAACTGTAATTATCTATCTATTCAATTAAATTATATGTTAGGATATGTTTAAATAAACGGTTTCTTTAGGGGGGATTAGATGGAACAACCAACAATATTAGTATCTAAGCTTACACCACCGATTCCTTCTTCTAATTACATGAGAAGGTCCTCTCTAATTAAAAAGCTAAAAAGTAAAGCAGATAAAAAGGTATGTCTTTTACATAGTGGTGCAGGATTTGGAAAAAGCTCTGCTCTTGCTCAATATTTCTACGATACAAAGGAAGCGTTTTCATGGTATTCAATATCCGAGGAGGACGATAATATTCTTCCTTTTCTACGGTATCTAGTGCATAGCATACGAAGAGTGGTTCCAACATTCGGGAGTAGTCTACTAGAAGACAATATTCATTTCATATACCCAAAGGAGACAGAGTTGACTAGGTGGTATTCTCTATTTTGTAATGAACTAGCCTTAATTAATACACCTTTTACGATTGTTTTAGATGATTATCATTTAGTTGACCATGTATTCCATATA
>NZ_JBAEAP010000313.1:0-1816 GCF_056205495.1 Psychrobacillus sp.
ATCATTTTCTTAAAGCGACTACTTTCTATATTGACTGCATTACTAAGTTTCATGGACACCTGTCCTATTGAATATTTTGCGCTATTTACTGTAACTAAATAATAGTATTGAAGAAAAGTGGGTTATCCCAAGTATGACAGCTGTAGTTTGGATTAGGCATTCAGGGCCTAATGGTTTTCTTCGCAGTTTTCAGCAGACATATAGTCCCCATTGCCCGCTTCAGCTACTGCTTTTAACTGGTCTTCTCTTTTTTATTTCTTGTATTGTCAAATTAAACAACACACCTTGCTAAAGAACAGCTCATAAGGTGTTTTCCAACCTAGGCATTTACGAGGACGCTTATTTTCCTTTTATCATTTCGCTTTTACAAAGTATTCCTTCACATATCATGCCTAAACGACTAAATATTTTTCCAGAAGCACTATTCTTAACCTCGTGTCCAGCATACACTCGCTCTAAACCAAGTACTTCGAAGGCCAATTTTAGGATTAGTTTCCCCATTTAATGAAGTAAAAGCTCAATCTTCGTCAATCGCATCAATCCATATGCTACCACCGCTTACAGTAACAAGATAGTTTCTTTCGACACCGGCACTGTTTTCAAAACGAATAAAAGTAGTGCCATCGTGCATTGCTGACATCGTAACGTGGTTCCCTTCTACAATCTCCACAGTCACAACTGAATTATCCTCAGCCGAGAAGGTCCATTTTCCCTCGTCAAGGTACATTTCCATAGTGTCATCTATTTTGGTGAAGGCAAAAACGGCAATAAAAACGGCAGCTATAATAGCAAGGGCAGTGATGCGATGCTTCTTCTTATCCAGCAAAACAAAAACAAAGAAAACTGCCAGAGCAAGGCTGAATACGGCGCTTAACAGATGATTCGGGAAATTGGCCTGTACATCTCTGAAGTAGTGCACGCTTGCCCAAGAAAGATACCCAGTAGCCACAGACAAAACTAAAACGCTGATCCAGTTCTTCTTTTTAAGTTGGAATGCTATTGCAGCACCAGGCAAGGTCAAGACGGTAATTTTAAACCAATAATCATAATAACGGAATATGTCCCAACCGTATGCATAAAACGGAACCTCAATCAAATAAATGAGGGGCTGGCTGACAAGGAAGAACACGAAACATTTAAGCGAGGCTTCCCACCACTTTTTACAGTTAACAATGATAAATATAGCAAATAGAAACCACCAGTCAGGATAAACGGCTATGTCCTGAAAGGAGGTGTCTTGTAAAAATGAAACCTGATTGATCAATGCAGTATATAATGCTGTAATAACAGCTAAAATGATAACTTTTGGCCATGTCATATTAAATTCGCCAAAGTATTTTTTAATCGTTTGCATGATTTCTCCTTTTAATAAACCTTGTTTAAAGATAATTTTAACAGGCTTGAATTTATCTCTATATTTTATCTAGAACAAATTTTACATTGTCTGTTTTCTTATTGGTTTGGGCCACTCATCAAGCAATGCATATCGGATGGTCAAAGACGATGTTATAACTACCTAACTATTATAGTATATCAATATAATTTCTCTCATGTGTGGAGTTTAATTTGTGCTTGTAGGTTAATTTATACAAGCTCTATGTTTGTTACTTGGAAAAGTTCTTCAACAAAGGATGCTAACATTATCCCCTAACAATAGCTATCTAATCGTTTCTGCACAATGTGTGTAGTCTTTCAGGAAGTAAAATAATTGTTTTTACAGCAAGATATGGATAGTGGAAACAGTACTGCCGTGATAAATTTAGGGCAACGAATTTGGCCAATTCAAACAGATTCATCATTTGCTAATAATCGATCG
>NZ_JBAEAP010000314.1:0-5129 GCF_056205495.1 Psychrobacillus sp.
CAGTATCTAAAATAATTGATTTATCACTTGGAGTTATTACAATGATCTATTTGTTATTAGGAATTAGAGGTATTCTGCTGAGTAAAAGATGGTCTGAGGAACGAAAAAAACAAACCGCATGGAGATTTGTCCTTAGATTAATGCCTCAAATAGTTCCAGCATTATTAATCGGATGGTTGTTTTTTATTGTTCCCACATTACAAAATAATAGTTCAACCACGATGAATGCAATTGGTCTTTTTCCAGCTGCGATGTTCTTACTAGCTATTGTTTTCATGATTGGTGTAGTTCTTACCGTTTTAAGAATCTATTATCGAATATCATTCAAGGATAAGAATTACATGAAAAAACGCTCAGAATTACTCTGAGCGTTTTGTTTGCCATTAATTATGTTGAATTTTTTCGAAATATATTGCTAACACTTAACTCTGCCTTTGGAAATATACCTCTTCATAAGGTTGTACAATAACAAAGCCGTCTCCTTGGAACTTCATTTGAATCGACTCTCCACTACCTCTACCGACGAAGGTTTTAAAGGAGACGTCTGTTTGGAAATCAGGCTGAAGGTTACCGGACCAAGCCACGGTAGCATTAGGATCTGTAAAAACAGGCTTTCCTGGAGTCACACGCAATGTAAGAGGCTCGTAATGAGATGTAATAGCCACTAAACCAGTTCCTTCACACTTTACATTAAACAAGCCCCCAGACATCATTCCTGCCACTTTTTTCATGATTTTAATATTATGCTTAATCGTAGGCTCAAAAGCTAGCAAATCATTCCCATTTACAAAAATCGATTCATTTTGTAGATGAAGGATAATGATTTTCTTTCCACTGTCGGCAAGATATAACTTACCATGGCCATTTGCTTTTATAAGCGAGGCGCCTTCTCCTGTTAAAGCTTTTTTGAACATTGCACCCATCCCCTGCTCAAAAACGCCCTCACGCTCAAACTTAATCTTTCCATGATAAGCAACCATGGATCCTGCCTTTGCCCAAACTAGCCCCTCCAGATTAACCTCCAGTAGACGTTCCGTTTCTAATTCAAAAAAGCCTTCTCCCTTATCTTCCTGCTCCGTACTTTTTATAAATTCAGCTATTGAATATCTACTCATCAACAAACACCCCTTCTACTTATCATATACGTTGAAGATTCAAACTATGATTTAATTCGATTAATAAAATCTATAAATCTAGCATGATATCTATGATCTTGCTACTGATATCACGATGGACGCTACTATCAAAGTTTAAAAGAATGGCGATGCCAATACTTTCCTCTGGTATTAATGATATTAATGCTCTAACTGCCATTTGCCCTCCGCCATGCTCTACAATGGTTTGGCCCTTATAATCCTCTATAAACCACCCTAGCCCATAAAAGCATGTATTCGTCTCGTTATCCCAATCTTGGGAAACGCGACTCTCTCGACTTTGCATTTCCTTTTTTGAAGAAACGTCAAGTAACTGGTTAAAATCTTTGTTCAAATGAAACAACATATAGGCTGCCAAATCTGTTGCGGTAGAGTAAAGGAAGCCTATCGGAGCAGCCAATGAATTCGTTGGATAAGGCGTTTCAATTTTATCAGGCCCCATATAATATTTAGCATAATTGTCATCGTCCATTATGATACGGACATCTGCCGTAGTTCTCTTCATTTGTAATGGTGTAATAAACCGATTTTGAAGGAAGGATTCCCAGCTTTCACCTGTAACCTTCTCTATCAAATCTCCTAAAATAACATAAGCATCCGTACAATAGTTCCAAGTATGTCCAGGAGGGTAATCTAACTCAACCTTGCGAAACCATCTAGTGATATCCTCTCTACTATGGATACTAGTTACCTCTTCTTCTTTTAACCGATAATGGGCTAAAGCCTCACTCCATTCAGTTGGTGTATCTGAATAAATCTCCCTTACATTTGGCGCAACCAAATTGGCTATCCCTAAATCAGCTGGAAAACCAGAAGTGTGACTTAATACTTGCTTTACTGTGATATGATCACTCGAGTCTTTCTCTTTTGTCCGAAAGTAGGGCAGATAATGTACGATAGGCTTGTCTAGTTGAATCAAGTCCTCTTCGACTAATTTCATCATACATACTGCAACAAAATTTTTAGTTACACTCTGAATACTCATATACGTATTTTCATCAATTAATTTAGGGGTGGGTTCCAGCTGAGCGTATCCATACCCTTTAGCAAAAATTAGTTTCCCATTTTTAACAATAGAGACACTAATTCCAACTCCTTTTTCTTCTATAACTCCATTTATTAAAGCGTCTATTTCTTCTAGTTTAGTATTTATTGTTTTCATATTTTCTCCTAAACTTTTACTTTATTAACCGGTTTAGTTCTCGTTTACATAAAATCAAATTTCTTATCTTTTTATTCTTTTAAAATGACTGATTGTTATACCTCTCTACTTCTCTATCTGAGTTGGCTTGGGCAGCTACCTGGTTCATTGTTTTCTTATGCTCCAGATTATATTTTCTACTACCTAAACGATCCACAAGATAGGCAGCTAGTATGATACCTAAAAAGAAGCCCCAAAAAACCCACATAATCCAGTGCATGACACCCTCTCCTTCTACACGCTAGTATACATACGTTTAAATATTTGGAAAGTTTCAATTATTATAACTGAAATAAGAAAAGAACCCTATCGCTAGGATTCTTTTTTAAAACTCCTTCATTAAGTTCATCTCTTTTTTATATCCAATAATAACTTTGGTGGTTAAAATAATCCAGAAAAACGTCATAAATGTTATTAGGTACTTTAATACAATAGTAAATGTAGACGAAGGCATATCTAATACCCACTGCATATACAAGGATTGGCCTAAAACTAGTAATAGGAATAGAGTGATTGTTATATTCATTTTAAATGCTTTTTTTATTTGCTGTCGTTTTTCTGCTATATCATAAGTGAACGAAGGTTTAGGTGCTAGCTCACTATAAGGCATTGACCAGATAGAGTAATTCAGCACGGACATATTGGACGTATACTTAAGCTTCCATCCGATTTCCTTGTGAAGCGCATAATAATCGGATTTAAGCTTAGGCTCAAAAGTAACCTCATATGCTATTTTTTCATGCTTAGAAGGAACAAAAGTAAATATGGCAGCATATACGCGATCAAGCTCATAGCCTTTCCTGTGCATTTCATCTAACCACTTTTTAGTTTGAAGCGGTTGATACATCCATGCTAAACGGATTTTCCTTATTCTCTTTCTACTATTTTTGACCTCTTCGTTAAGATTAAACATATATTTTTCATATGCTCTATAGGATATAAAGACAAAAATCGTAACACTTGCTAATAGTAATAATATAAGTAACGGAATAATAATAGATGCAAAGTTAGGATTATTATCATCAAATGATTTTAAAATCAAGAAATTCACGGGACTTGTGGATAAATAAAAGATGGATATGATCAAAAATAAATATGCATGTAATCGAATCCGTTTAAACAAGCTATCGCTAGATGGATAAAACGGAACATGAGATGCTTCATTTTTGAGAATACTCCATTTACCCACCTTTAATGGATCTCGCCAGCCGGCTTTTTGTAACCGATCGGGTAAACTGCAAGATTTGTATTGTATCGAATAGGTTACTTTCCTAGGTGTTGTTTTATTAAATGTAAATATACGTGTGAATCTATTGAAATCTTTTAACATAAAACCTTTCAAAGCCATGCTTTCTAGCCATTTCTCGGTCGATTGTATACGGTAGCTCCAAAACCATCTAAATGTCTTCATCAAACTCCCCCTTATAAAGCAAAATATTGTTTTGCACTTCCTGTAACCTCTCCATTTCCTTTCGCATAATCAGTTTGCCTATTCCTGTAATTTCATAAATTGTTTTTCTTTTTTCATCTGAAAAGACAGTGATCATTTCATCTTTTTGCATTTTAGTGAGCGTTCCATAAATCGTTCCCGAACCTAGATGAAGCCTTCCATTTGTCAGCTCTTCTACTCTTTTGATAATTCCGTATCCATGACGTGGTTCTGTCAAAGAAAAGAGGATATAAAATGCGGTCTCCGTCATCGGTATGTATTTCTTAATTAGTTTCTCCAAGCTGCTCCACCCTCTTTATAATATGTCACATCATGACTATATCACAACGTGACATATTAGCCAATATGTTTTTAACTGATTATTTGTTTATTTTACAAAGTAGTAAATATTACCTTTTTCGATATTTATCTCATAAATAATAGTTTAAAGTTCATACTTAAAATAGTTTATTGAATCGGGAGGTATCTTTTTGACTACTAAAAATTCGGCCGTATCTGTATTTGCACTTGGTGGTATAAATGAAATCGGAAAGAATATGTATGTGATTGAATCATACGATGATATTGTGATTATTGACTGTGGTGGAAAGTTTCCAGATGAAAGTCTGCCAGGTGTTGATTTAATTATTCCTGATATTACATATCTGCAGGAAAATGAAAGCAAAATACGTGGATTGATCGTCACCCATGGACATGAGGACCATATTGGAGCAATCCCTTACTTTCTAAAGCAGCTGAATGTGCCAGTCTATGCCACAAACCTCACACTTGGTCTAATTGAGATTAAGTTAAAGGAGCATGGGATTCTTAGGGATAGTAAGCTATTTTTGATAGATGAGGATAGTGTTTTAAGGCTCGGTACCATACGGACAACCTTCTTCCGAACAAGCCATAGTATACCAGATTGCTTAGGAATTACTTTTCAAACTCCATTAGGCACAATCGTTCATACGGGAGACTTTAAGTTTGACTGGACTCCCGTGGATAAACAGGCGGCAGACATTCATCGAATGGCGGCAATCGGACAAGAAGGTGTGCTGTTGCTTCTTTCTGAAAGTACGAATGCAGAGAGACCTGGCTCCTCCCCTTCTGAGAAACTTATAGAAGAGCATTTAGATGAAACCTTTAGGAAGGCAACGCGGAAAATTTTTATTACGACCTTTGCGTCCAATGTTCATCGTGTACAGCAAATAGTAGACGTTTGCATTAGAAACAATAGAAAGATCCTCTTACTCGGTAGAAGTATGGTGAATGTCGTTCGAGTTGCTATGCAGCGTGGGTATTTGAGAATACCGGAAGGATTGTTACTGGAGGAAAGTGAGGT
>NZ_JBAEAP010000315.1:0-30161 GCF_056205495.1 Psychrobacillus sp.
GATCCGACTTAAGTCGCCACCGAGTAATCGGTGATCACTTTTTGTATGTCCTTATAAAGAAATAAGACCCAAACCACTATTCTCTATAAGTAAGTGACCTAGGGACAAGACATTTTGTCATAATAAGCGAGAATCGGTCGGTTATATCCAATAATCGGTCGGTTCCACGAAAATATCGGTCGGTTTCATCCAGTAATCGGTCGGTCAACCACCAATAGGAGAGATTTCACGCACCTAAAGATAAATAAACTCTCTATTTATAAAGAATTCTTGCGCCGTCTATCTGACTTAGCAACCCGTTCCTGGTCAATTGGTGAGGCCGCCCGCAAGAGTAGAACGTTACTAGGAGACTAAAGAAAGTCGTTACCGAGCAATCGGTGGCGGCTTTTTTGTTTTATCTTTATCAAAAGCTAGAAAAAAGGAAATAAAGCTGGAATTTCTTTATCTCCAATCCCAAAAGTATATTTTTCACTTCAAATTAAAAATTCCCTTACCAGTCTCAATATTTATAGGCAACGATGAATGTTCGTGAGCTATATACCAAGATTCGTTCACTTTTTTTAAACAATATGTGATCCGATTTGTCATTTGACGAATTTTCTCATCAGATTCTTCTTGGTGAGAAGCAAAAGTTACAGCACAATATATAAATGCAAGATGTAAATTTTCTTCAACGACTAGGTCACTAAAATCAACTTTGAGTAGACTGCGATCCTCGCTCAATCCGTTAAACCACTCTACCACGCTTGCCTCCCATGAAGAAATCCCCTTGCTCTCCCAGTTCTCCCAGGAATCATATATATGCACATCAGGTGCATACATAGATAAGAATTTATCAACATCTTTTTCGTAAATTGCTGTTTTGTAATTCTCAAGTACATCTTGAACCTTTAAAAAAACTTCGGTCATTTAATGCAACTCCTTTCTAATTTACAGATGTAAAAGTGTTGATATAAATATATTCTATACTCGAACATTTTTTCCTCCTTCAACTAACCTAACTGTTAGCTTTAGTATAACTTCCATAACACCCCTGAAGACAGCCCTTAGCATCTGAATTCTACTTTACTTTCTCACTAGTATGCTTTAAAAAAAGCTTTGTTAAAGTTATTGGTTGATTTTGACTAACAATTCTTTTTTTATAGTGACTGTAAACATAAACAATTGAACTTTCAAATGGCTATTAAGAACATAAATGATGAAAATGGGGTTGGTGACAGTTTTTTAGCTTTGTTTATGCGAGTAAATTTATTAGCGCTTTCTCGATGCTAAAGCTGTTCCCATTTATTGATTGGAGCGCCAGACGGCGACTCCTACGGGATGTGTGAGACAGATAAGACATCACAACCACGCGCGTAAGCGATGGGTGATGGCTTATCGCTCACCCCGAGGAAAGCGTCCGGCTGGTGCGGAAATCAATTCTACTCTCTGATCTAAGATTTCTTTGGATCATAAATCAAGCCTACCCTTTAACATAGCCTTAAAAAAGAACTTAATATAATGCAAAAACTGTTAAAATAAACTGAAAATTATTTACTTCTTTCTATTACTACTGTTATACTATTAATAGAACAGAGAGGTGGATCTAAATGAACTATAAAAAAGCGCTTATATTAAGCTTATTACTATTTCATATTTTACTTTCTGGATGTAGTGATAGTGATAAGCAAGGAGGGAAAGAGGTGTCTAAAGATAAGGAAGAGACGAGTGCAAATGTTTCCTTAGAGATGGTAGAGGGAGTGTGGGAAGGATCCATTAACGTTCCTAATCAACCACTCCCAATTAGTATTAAATTCACAAAAGAAGAAGGCTTGATTAGTATCCCGATTCAAGGATTAAACAATCATCCATTAACAAACATTACCTTAAACGATAAGGATATTACCTTTAACATGTCGCTTCCGGGACAAAAAATCACCTTTGCTGGGAAGCTGCAGGATGAAAAATTGGCAGGTACGTTTACACAACAAGGTCAGTCGTTCCCATTTGAACTTACTAAGGTAACTGATGTAGCTAAGGCTGAGCATTTAGAAGAATTAGAAGTAAATGGAGGGAAAATGATTGGTCAAATAGAGATTCCTGAGGGGGAAGGACCGTTCCCACTTATGATCATTCTTGCTGGCTCGGGACCCACCGATCGTAATGGTAACTCCTTAGTAATGGTAGGGAAAAATAATAGCTTAAAAATGATCGCAGAAGAATTAGCTACAGAAGGAATTGCCAGCATCCGCTACGACAAAAGAGGAGTTGGCTTAAATATGGGCCTTGCTACTAAGGAAGAGGACTTAAGATTTAACCACTATATTGAGGATGCTGTCGCTTGGGCAGAATTTGCGAAGGAAGACGACCGGTTTAGTGACATAGGGTTCATCGGACACAGTGAGGGTTCTCTTGTAGGTATGATTGCTGCTCAAAAGACAGAAGCGACTGTATTCGTATCATTAGCAGGGGCAGGAAGGCAAATAGATGAAATTCTATTAGAACAGTTAAGAAATCAGTTGCCAAGTGAGCTTATGAGTGAATCTGAAAAAGTAATTGAGAAGCTTAAGCAGGGTGAACAGGTAGAGGAAGTGTCGAATGAATTACACAGTATATTCCGTCCATCTGTACAACCGTATATGATTTCCTGGCTTCAATACAATCCTATTGAAGAGATTAAAAAGTTGGATGCAAGAATATTACTTATAAACGGAACAGCAGATTTGCAAGTCCCTAGTAGTGATGCTGAGCTTTTACATCAAGCAAAAGATTCTGAGCTTCTAATAATTGAGAAAATGAACCATGTACTAAAAGAGTCCCCATCTGATGAGACAGGGAATATGGCGACATATACAGATCCAAGTCTACCGTTAGCAGAAGGCCTAATGGATGCCATAATTGAATTTATAAAGTAAAACACCAGAAACTGAACAAATAAAAAAACGCTGAACGGTGAGTTCAGCGTTTCAACCTACACAATAGGCTTTTGTTGCTTTTGCTTTCTTCGAATATCTGCAATCGTTGGGATACACATACCTATCAGTATAATGAGGATACCTATAACTTGTAACCAAGTAAGTGCCTCGCTTAACACAAGTACAGATACCATTACAGCTACTGGTAATTCCATTGCACTTAGAATAGATGAAACTGCGCCACCAACTTTTGGTACAGCGATTACGAAGAAATAAATAGGGATAATGATACCTAGTAATCCTAAGCCTAGTCCCAAGTAAAGTAGAGATTCCGTAAACAGTTTACCGTTCCACATGATTTCTGGACTTTGGAAGACAGAGATCATTAAAGCTGCGATAAAGGAAACCCAAAGTAAACGAGTAGTAGTATTCATTCCCTCTACTTGTTTAGTATTAATGTTCATATTAAGTGAGAAGGAAATCGCTGCTGCAAAACCGTATACCCAGCCTCTCCAGTCAATTCCACTCAAATCGACATCTAATACCCCTGCAGCTAGCAATGTACCGGCGAATAAAATAACAAGGGAGATAACTTCCGCTCGAGAAGGTAATCTTTTTCTTATTATACAATCAATCAAAGTACCGATCCACGTAAACTGGAAGAGCATTACTACTGCCAGGGAGGCTGGTAAATATATAAGGGCTTGTCCATAGACAATACCCGTAGTTGCTGTAAAAATCCCTGCTAACAGTATAATTTTAAACCCGCCATAAAGACGTGGTATTTTTCTTTGTGTCACCACATAGATGACTAACGCTAATAGGAAACCAACAATGTATTGACTAGAAACAGCTTCTGAAGCTGTATATCCTTGTCCAATTGCTAATTTCACCATAGTTGATAAAGTCCCGTAACAGCTGGCTGCGAAGACAACCATTAAGGGGTAGATCCATAATTTCATAACCTTGCTTCTCCTTCAATCAGGGGCCTACCGTTTTCACCATGTGATAGAAAGGCTCGCCAATAATGGTCCAAGGACATACAGTTTCAAATCCTAGACGATTATATAAGCGGATTGCAGCCTCTTTCTCAGTTTCTACATTCAAGGAGAGTTTCCCGCCACCATTATTTTTGACTACTTGTTCAGCAAAATTTAACAGCTTCGTTCCAATACCATGTCCACGATAGGTTGGATCGACCACTACAGTATCTATATACCATTCTTCAGGTAGCGTCTCTTTGTCTATCGTCACCTGTGTTCCTTTTTTGGCTGAAAGATACTGCTCTAAATTAGCATCCAAAGTAACTGCTTGTTCAGCAGTATAAAAAACTAGTACGCCAGCAATTTGACCATCCATTTCTGCAACGTATGTATTTAAAAAGGAATGACGATTGCTAGTTTGAGTAAATAAGTGAATGAACTCCTGGGTGATCGCTGATTCTTCAGTTTCTCCAGTCATTTGCATCGAAATGTCACCGATAGCTTCCATAATTAGTGGAACTGATGATTCGGCATCTGCTTTAATAGCTTTTCTTATTACAATTTCCATTCAATTCACCCCCCAATTTGCTATTATAACATAGTTTGTGAAAGCTTTCTTTTATATAAGCTGGAAATGGAAACTAAAAAAAGGAGGAATCATATTGGATCTTACAACAATCCCTTGGGAATTAATATTACCCATTATTATTTTACAATTCATTTTAATGATTGTTGCCTTTGTAGATCTGATAAAGGTATACGACACAAATGGCCCTAAGTGGCTTTGGGCAATAATTATTCTTATAGGAGGAATATTAGGTTCTATTATCTATTTCATAGTGGGGAGACGTAACGAATGAATACATTACTAACTGTTCAATCATTAACCAAGCAATATGGAAGAGAAAAAGTAGTGAAAGATGTTTCCTTTTCATTAATGAAAAATACTTCTACAGCCTTAATCGGTCCCAATGGTGCAGGTAAAACAACTACACTTTCTATGCTTACGGGACTAGTAAATCCAACGTTTGGCGATATTATTTTGGAGGATAATAAGGAGGGCGCTCGTAGAATGATAGGTTTTTTACCGCAATATCCTAAATTTTTCTCATGGCTTTCTGCAATTGAATTTACAGAGATGACTGCAAAGTTAAGTGGTGTAGATGCTAGAGCTGCTGTGAAGGAGTCAGAGAAAATCTTAGATTTTGTGGGGCTCGGAAATGTTAAAAAGAAAAAAACAGGTACGTTTTCTGGAGGGATGAAACAACGATTAGGATTAGCACAGGCAATTGTACATAATCCATCCCTTCTTTTATTAGATGAACCAGTTTCTGCATTGGATCCAGTAGGCCGAAGAGAGATTTTAAATCTTTTAAAGGAACTTCAAGAAAGAACTACTATTCTTTATTCGACTCATATTTTAAATGATGCGGAAGAAATGACGGATCAGCTATTATTTTTGAGAAATGGTGAGCTGGTAGAGCAAGGTTCCTTAACGGATGTACGCGAAAAATATGCAAATCCTATGATTAAAATTATCTTTTCCTTAGAAGAAGAGGCTAAAGATTTTGCAAGTAGCTCCCCATGGAATGTGACACAAAAAGGGTCTTCTGCTTGTATTAATGTAAGGGAAGACGAACCGCGAATGCAAGAGATTTTGGCATTTGCATCTGTAGGAGATTGGACGATTGAAAGGGTAGAGAAGGCATCAGCTAATCTCGAAGAAATATTTATGCAGGTGGTGAACAAACAATGAATACATTTCTTGTTTTGTTTCAAAAGGAATGGAGAGAAAACATCCGTAATTTTAAGATTCTCTGGATTCCTCTTGTATTTATTCTTTTTGGGATTACAGAGCCTGTCATGAACTATTATATGCCTCAAATCCTAAGCTCTGTTGGAAATTTACCTGAAGGAACAGTCATCGAATTTCCTTCAATGACCTCTGAACAAATATTAATGTCCACAATTAGTCAATATCAGTTAATCGGCATGTTAGTAGTTATTCTAGCTTTTTCGGGTATTATTTCAAGGGAACGAAAGAATGGTACTGCAACTTTATTATACGTTCGACCACTTTCATTTACAGGTTATGTAGGAAGTAAATTAGCAATCTTGAGTATAATTGTTTTAGGTAGTTTTATTTTAGGAATAGTAGCCAGCTTATATTATACATCCATACTTTTTGGATCGATAGATTTCTTAAGGTTTATAGAATTTACTAGTATTTATGTTCTGTGGCTTTTATTCGTGATTAGTATTGTTTTATTTACTAGTGCTGCCTTATCAACTGGAATGGCTTCTACGGTGTCTTTTGTGTTGGTAATAATTGTTCAGGTTATAGATGGGCTTCTAGGCACATACTGGACTATCTCACCATGGAAGTTGCCAATGTATGCTGGTTATGTTTTGAACGGTGATGTCGAAAGTAGCTCATATATCTGGAGTATCTTAATTACGGTATTAGCAATCAGCTTCTTATTGATCGGGGCAGTTTTTTTTACCAAAAACAACGTCTGGAAATCTAAAATATAATACGAGGAGACTTATATATGACATTACGTAACTCGGATCGTTTTATCACTTCTTACAATAGATTAGATAAAATCATGAGAGATATAGCTGATACTCAGGAACACTTATCCTTTTTTAGGTTAATCGATTTCGCTAAGAAAAAAAACGCTGTAATAAGACGATATGAAGCAGACCTTCGAGAATATGGAGACTTAAGAAACGCAATCGTGCACCATCGTACAACTATGGAATACGCGATAGCAGAACCTCATGAAGAGGTAGTAGCAAAGATGGAAGAAATCGAGGAGGCTTTAAGCAAGCCTGTTACAGTTGGGAATATGTTCTCCGGAGAAGTAACTACCTTTCAGGAAACAGATTCTTTAAGCTATGCACTTCAGGTTATTAAGGATAAGAAATACAATCAATTTCCCGTGTATAATGGGGATAAATTTAAAGGTCTTATCACTCCAGTAGGAATTACAATGTGGATGGCGAGTAAAGTAGAATCAGAGAATTTCTCGAGAAAAAAAGCAACCTTGGGTGAAATTCTGAAGCATGAAAGTAATAGAGAGAATCACCGCTTTGTTGAAGCAGAGATGTCCGTGTATGAGGCGCTAGAAGTTTTTAAATCAGCAATTGGACGAGGAAAGAGATTAGAAGCACTGCTAATTACTAAGGATGGAAAACTGAGTAACCAGCTAATAGGAATTGTAACTCCAATGAGTATGATGAAAATTTAAAAATAGTCATCTAATAGATGACTATTTTTCCTTTTATGACGTAAAATGGAAGTGGACGTGATTTTATCATGTAAACTATAATAGGATGGAGGATTGTATGTGAATACGTATGAAGAGGAGCAGTTACATTATAAAGATGGCTCACAAGTAAAAACGTCAACTGAGATGACTGTAATGGAATGGATCATCACGATGCTGATTATGGCTATTCCTATTGTTAATCTGGTTATGTTATTCATTTGGGGATTTGGTAATCCAGACCCAAGACGTAATTTTGCTCGAGCATCACTTATTTGGATGGCTATTTCTATAGGGTTAGTTATAATAATATATATTGTTATAATAGTATTCTTCCTCGCTGCATTTCAAGGCGTAAATTATTAGCACTTATTTCCTGGGAAATTATAATAACCGACAAAATTTAACAATCCCCATACATTTATGGGGATTTATTAAATTTCTCAGAGGTATCGTTTTTTGCAAATAGACTAGGAGATTTTAGATGAAAAAATGGATTTTTTTATTAGTAGTGATATTAGCTGTGCTACTTTACATAGGGAACACTCGAGTAAGTATAAACGAAGTCGTGATAGAGTCAGAGAAGATTCCAGCTAGTTTTAATGATTGGAAGATCTTACAAATATCCGATTTACATGATGCCAAATTTGGTGACAACCAAGCAAAACTCGTACATAAGATTAAGGATGTAAACCCGGATATTATTTTTATCACGGGAGATATAATCGACAGCAATCGATATGACTTACAAAGTAGTCTGGATCTAGTCAATCAAATTATTAGTATAGCACCGATTTACTATGTTACTGGAAATCATGAAATTGCTACAAATGATGTTAATCATATTAAAACTTCTTTACTGGAAATTGGTGTACGTGTTTTAACTAATGAGGAAGAAATGATTGAATATGATGGGGAGCAAATGCGTATTATCGGACTTGAAGATCCTTTAAGTGGTTTGCTTGTTCGTGATCAGCTAGAGAACTTTGAAAGCAGCGAGGATTATACCCTGGTGTTATCTCATAGACCAGAGGTATTTCAGGATTATGTTAATTCTGAAATGGATTTAGTATTTTCAGGACATGCGCATGGAGGTCAATTTAGAATCCCAGGGTTAGGCGGGTTGGTGGCACCAGGACAAGGGTGGTTTCCAAAATTCACTGCGGGAACATTTAAAGAAAACGGAACGACTATGATTGTTAGTCGTGGTTTAGGGAATAGCTTGGTTCCTATTAGAGTCTTTAACACTCCAGAGTTAATCGTAGTTACATTAAAAAGTATATAAGCACACTCGTAAAGGTGGTTTGTTTTTAAAAGGTATTATCTGTTCAATTCAAACAGATAGTGCCTTTTTTTGAATTGTAATCTTCGAATTAAATAAAAAAGCGGGTGTTGGAACGATTATCGTCCTTCTACTCGCTACAAATAATTACTTTTCAACTATTTGAAAGGTCTCTAGAATAGATCGGAAATTCGAACCATGTCCTTCTGCTGCCTCTAGAAAGTACTTTTGTGTAATAACAAAGCTACCTCCAATACCATTATCTATGATGTAGATATCACCAACAGGACTATCCCAGTTGGTTAGCCCAGCTGAATCATGGTTAATGGCATGTAGCCAGTATCCTTCCACAGGATCAGAAACCTTCTCCATTTCTTTAGGGCTGGTATAGTCAACACTCATTTGCGTCTCTAGAATGGGAAGTAGTTCTTCAGGGGACTGATCATTTATCTGTTCTATTTTTAATGAAACCTCTGGATATCGTTCTTCTAAGGGTACTTTAGTAGTAAGGGTATCCGATTGATCACCTTCCACTAACTTATAGATATCTTCGTCAAAGATAATCGTGTAATCGACTTGTTTTTTAGAGGGTTCATATGCAGATCCCTTCGGATCCGGTTGTTGATTTTCCTCAACTATCTCTTTACTAGGAGCTTCAACCTCACTAAACAAATTGGGCAAAAATATGATTAAAATGGACAGCAATGCAATAAGAGTAAGAGACAGAACCAAAAACTTCTTTTTCATATATTCACTCTCCTCCTTTTAAATAAAGGATCATACATTCCAACATTGCAATAAGCAACGGTATAGTTATTAAAGTATTAGACGTGAAATATGGAAAAAAGTAACTGGTAAATCAACGATTATTTAAACCATCCTTTTTCTTTAAAACGAGATATTGCTTCAATTCTGTTACCGACTTGAAGTTTTTCTAATATTACTGATATATAGTTTCGTACAGTACCGGGAGTAATATATAATTCGTTTGCAATTTCTTTTGTATTTTTTCCGTTGGCGATCAGTTCAAGAACCTGACTCTCTCTGTCTGTTAAAGGATTTTCTTCCTCAAAGGCCATATCCACTAATTCGGGAGCATAGATCCGCCGGCCATCCATAATTATTCGGATGGAATTCGCTAGCTCCTCACTTGGACTATCCTTTAAGAGATAACCATTTACTCCTGCTTTTCGTGCTCTTTCAAAGTATCCTGAGCGAGCAAAGGTAGTTAATATAATTACCTTACATGGGTGATCCTTTAATTCCTCTGCAGCATCCAACCCACTTTTAATAGGCATTTCAATGTCCATAATACAAATGTCAGGTTGAAGCTGATCAATAAGTGCAAGAGCTTCCTTCCCGTTATTTGCTTTTCCTATTACTTCCATATCTTCTTCTAGATTTAGAAGGGAGCCAAGAGCTCCTAACACCATTCGTTGATCTTCAGCGATGACAATTCGTATCATGTGTAATCCTCCTGCCGTGTTTGTAATATTACATTTGGTACCCTAATATTTATAGTAGTTCCATTTTTTGAATAGATATCGAGAGTGCCGTTAACAAACTCTAAACGCTCCTTAATACCCTGGAGTCCATGTCCTTTAACCCAGGCCGAGGAAAGGTCTAGGCCTTTCCCATTATCATGTACCTTCAGTAATGTTTCTTTTGCTGATTGTTTAAGTGATATAGAGCAAGATGTAGCCCCACTATGTTTTACTACGTTAGTTACAGATTCCTTTAGACACATACTTAGCATATTTTCTACAATGGGAGGGGTTTTAACAAGATGAAGGGAGCCACTAAACTTACAAGAAATTCCTGCAGCATTTAATATTTGTTGAACTCGATATATTTCATCTTCTAATTTAGTACCCCGCATATTCGTTACTAGCTCTCGGACTTCCTTTAAAACAGAACGAGCCGTTTGGTGTATGTCTTGAATTTCGTGCTTAGCTGCCTCAGGGTCCTTATCCATAAGCTTACCAGCTAAGTCACTTTTAAGTCCTATCAATGATAGCTTTTGACCAAGTGTATCGTGTAGGTCTCTGGCTATTCTTTCTCGTTCCTCTATAACCATGTATTGTGCAATACGATTATTAGCATCCTCCAATTGACCCTCAAGCATTTCTCGTTTATGTCGATTATAGGTACTAAATGGTAATAATATTACGCCGAGCATACAAATAACTAAAAAAGGCCACTGAGAAATAAAAAGGTCTATTTCTACGTAGAAACCGATAATTGTTATAGATAAAGTAGTTATGATATTTAAACTATATATTAAAAAGAAACCGACCTTTTGTGTGATATTCCCAATAAAGAAAGAAAGAAAAATAGAAAAGTAAATATATCCGTAAGAGAAGGTCATAATCATGCTAATTGATATTTCTATAGCTAAACAGACATATAAAAACCAACCTCTAGATTTAAAGGATAGGCGGTAAGCTAGAAAAAATATTCCCGTTAGGAATAAGCCAAATATAATCTCTGATAGCTCATTCGAACGAAAGATGAAGAAAAAAGGAAAAATACAAAATACAATCCAAGCATAAATACTTAACCATGGAGATTTAGGGAAAATTTGATACCATTTAGTCATTTATAAGACACCTCTCGCACATACACTTTCTCTTATTATAAATTAAAACCATTCCCTAGTGAAAAAGGAATGGTTTTAAAAGGGGTTATTTTCCTTCAATTGTTGTATTTTTAGAATTTAGATTAACTGCATTTTTGGATTGTTTAAGTAAATGCTTAATCTCTTTGAAGCTAACAAAGCTTTTGTTTTCTTCATCAAATAAACGGAAGTGAATAGACTGTAAGCTTGTACGAAGATTTATAGTTGTAGCCTTGTGTAAAGGCGGTGTCGATTCATGTGCTCTTTCTAAATTATAATTAGGTACTCTTGGACTTAGATGATGCACATGATGAAACCCAATATTACCGGTTACCCATTGAAGTACTCGAGGTAATTTGTAATAAGAGCTTCCTTCGATAGCAGCCTTTACGTAATCCCACTCTTTCTCATCTTCGAAATAAGAATCTTCAAACTGATGCTGAACGTAGAACAACCAAATGCCTAACGCACCTGCTACAAAAAGAATAGTACCTTGTATAATGGCAAATGCTTGCCAGCCAATTAGCCAAATCATGAAAGAATAAATAGCAATCACTGAAATGTTAATAAGATAAGTATTATAGCGCTCTTTTCCTTTAGCGCCTTTACGGTTAATGCGATTACTTACTAGAAATAACAAGGCAGGTCCTAAGCCAAACATAACAATTGGATTGCGATATAGGCGGTAAGAAAGACGCTTCATCGGTGAAGCTTCTATATACTCTTCTACTGTCATCATCCAAATATCGCCAACTCCACGTTTGTCTAAATTGCCGCTAGTTGCATGATGAATGTTATGCTCGCGTTTCCACTTCTCGTAAGCAAATAGTGTGATAATGCCTGTAATTGTTCCTGTTATATTATTAGCCTTTTTGTTTTTAAAGAAAGATCCATGTGTGCAATCATGGAAGATAATAAATATACGAACGACAAACCCCGCGGCGATGATGGACAATCCAACAGCTAACCATACAGAAATGTCGAGGCTTAAATAGGCTAAAAACCAGAGGATAAAAAATGGTGGAATTGTATTGATGAGTTGTACTATGCTTTTCTTTAACTCGGAATTTTCAAATGGTTTAACATTTTTACGTAATTCAAGTGTTTTTTCTCTACTCATTAAAATTCCTCCTATATACATATTTCGTTATGTTAACTATATAGCACTGCTGGTCTTAGGAGTAGGCATAAACGTCAAGTCAACACTATGACAAGTATCATATAGGACAATATATATAAAAGGGCTAACCACTAGTTTGCGGTTAGCCCTTACCTTATTATTTTTGACGTTCTTCTTTTAATAATCGAACTGTTTCATCGAATTCTTTTTCGATTTCAGCATTAGGCTTGTAGGTTAACAAGCTCACCACCACTGTAACAATCAGAGCTAAAAGGAAGCCGGGAACTATTTCATATAATGCGTCTTTAAGTGTTTCGTTAGCCTTCCAGAGCACAACAGTTACAGCACCGACGACCATACCTGAAAGTGCGCCGGAAGCAGTGATCTTTTTCCAGTAAAGTGAAAGTAAAATGACCGGACCAAATGACGCACCGAAGCCCGCCCATGCAAAGGCTACAAGGCCTAAAATAGTCTCGTTTTGCTCCCAAGCAAGAAAAGCAGCGACTATGGAGACTACTAGTACAGCAATACGTCCATAATTTACATATGCTCTGTCGGAAGCATCTGTGTTTATAAATGCTTTATACAAATCCTCTATTAATGCTGATGATGTAACTATTAATTGAGAGGAAATAGTACTCATAATAGCTGCTAAGACTGCAGCAAGTACTAGTCCTGCTATAAAAGGATGAAAAACAATTTGACCGAGTGCGATGAAAATAGCTTCCGGGTCAGTAAGAGTCAAATCAGGATGTTGCTTATAATATGCTAGTCCCACTAAAGCTGTCGAAATAGCTCCAACTAAACTTAGAATCATCCAACCGATACCGATACGACGAGCATTTTTTGTTTCTTTTACTGAACTGATGGCCATAAATCGAACAATAATGTGAGGTTGTCCGAAGTAACCAAGACCCCATGCCAAGGAAGAAATAATACCGGCTGTAGTAGTCCCAGCGATTAGACTTAAATGATTAGGGTTAACTTCTTTAATAGATTCCACTGTTGAGTCTAGCCCTCCAGTAGCAAACAAACCGATAATCGGCACCAAAATCAATGCTAAAAACATTAGGAGTCCCTGTAGAAAATCTGTGTAACTAACTGCTAGAAATCCTCCAAAAAGAGTGTAAGCAACTACAACGGCAGATACTACTAGGAGGCCTGTGTGATAATCTAAACCGAACGAGCTTTCAAAAAATACTCCACCAGCAACCATTCCTGAGGATACATAGAAAGTAAAGAATAAAAGAATAATGAGACCTGATACTACTCGTAACAAGCGTGAAGATTGCTTCAAGCGACTTTCTAGGTAGCTTGGAATAGTAATGGAATCGTTGGAAACCTGTGTGTATACGCGTAAGCGTGGTGCTACATATAGCCAGTTTAAATATGCACCAATGGTTAAACCAACCGCTATCCAGGCTTCTCCCATACCATGTAGATAGATTGCTCCTGGTAATCCCATTAGGAGCCACCCAGACATATCAGCAGCTCCTGCACTTAAAGCGGTAACAGCTGGGCCGAGTGAACGTCCTCCTAGCATATAATCAGTCAGGTTAACTGTCTTTCTATACGAATAATATCCGATAGCAAGCATGGCAACCATATAGATAGCTATGGCTATTATTTGATAAGTTTCTGTGGACATATAAAATCCTCCTTTTAATCATAATCTTTACATATTTACTATTTAACTTTATATGAAATTTCGGCAAGTTAATATAACCTGTCCTCCTTAAATGATAAAATAGATATAAATTAACATAAAATCTTCAGTGTAGGAGGGTAATTACTCATGAAAATATTTCACACAGCCGACTGGCATTTAGGTAAATTAGTACAAGGAATCTATATGACAGAAGATCAGAGACATGTGTTGGCTTCATTTATAAAAGCAATTGAGGAAGAAAAGCCAGATGTAGTAATCATAGCAGGCGATTTATATGACCGTGCTGTACCACCTGCAGAAGCTGTAAATTTGTTGGACAACGTACTTGCAGAGATTGTATTAAAACATCAGACTCCTGTTTTAAGCATTGCGGGAAACCATGACAGCCCAGGGCGTTTAAATTTTGGGAGAAACATTATGAAAGAAACTGGTTTACATATAGTGGGACAACTAACAAAAGAGTTTAATTCTGTGACAATCAGTGATGAATATGGAGAAGTAGAATTTCATCTAATCCCGTATATGGACCCTTCTCAGGTTAGGTTTATACTCGAGGACGATACTATCACCAGTCATCAGCTAGCCATGAAAAAAATAGTGGAAGCTATTGAATTGCAAATGGATTTTTCGAAAAGACATGTATTTGTAGGACATGCCTTTGTTACTCCTCAAGGTCGGGAAGAGGATAATACTAGTGAATCAGAAAGACCGCTTGCCATTGGTGGAGCTGAGTATGTAGATGCTTCGCTGTTTAAGAACTTCAAGTACACAGCATTAGGCCATCTTCATCAAGCACATTTTGTGCAAAATGAAACCATTCAATACGCCGGATCTCCTTTAAAATATTCCATTTCAGAGGAACACCATAAAAAAGGCTTTCTAATAGTGGAAATAGATGAAAAGGGTTGTGCAAAAGTAGAAAAAAGATTACTAACCCCTAAAAGAGATATGCGTACAGTAGAAGGCTATTTGAATGACATATTACAGCATCCTACAAGCGAGGATTACATTTTCGTGAAGTTACTAGATGATACGCCAGTACTTTCACCAATGGAGCAAATTCGAACTGTATATCCGAATGCCATGCATGTAGAAAGAAAAGTATTCCAATCCTTTGGAATAGGAAAAGCAGAAGAACCAAAAAGTCGTCAGAAGATGGATGACTTAATGCTATTTGAATCCTTCTATGAGGAAATCAAGGGACAATCTCCGGCTGAGGAAACAAAAGAACTATTTAAGGAAGTACTTTCGGGATTAATGCTTGAAGAAAGAGAAGGAGGAAGCAGAGCATGAAGCCTATTCAGTTAAAAATGACAGCATTCGGTCCCTATAAATATACGGAAACGATTAACTTCATGGATTTGATGGATCATCGATTATTTGTCATATCTGGAGCCACTGGAGCAGGAAAGACGACAATATTTGATGGAATAAGCTTTGCCCTTTATGGCTCTGGGAGTGGGGAGGATAGAAAAGATACGAAAATGTTGCGCAGTGATTTTGCATTGGATCAAACGCATACTTCTGTTGAATTGATATTTGAAATATTTAACCGCAAATATCGTATTTTAAGACAGCTTCCTCACGTTAAAAAAGGAAATAAAAGCTCAACGGGAGAAAAATATGAGTTCTTCGAAATAAAGGAGACAGGGGAAGTACCTGTTGTTGAAAGACAAATAGTTTCAGAGATTAACAAGAAAATAGAGGATATCATTGGACTTACGCAAGATCAGTTCAGCCAAATTGTCATGCTGCCACAAGGCGAATTTCGGAAGCTATTAACCTCTTCTACTGAAAACAAGGAAGCAATTCTTCGGAAAATATTTAAAACAGAACCCTACAGGCTGATTAATGAAAGACTTAAAGAGAAAAAATTAGTAGCTGAGACAGAGCTTAAAAAAGAAGAAAATACGCGTAATAGTTATTCGGAACAGATTATGGTCTCTTTTCCAAAACGTGAGTCTATTCTTTTTGACCTCCTGGAGGAAGGTAATTATAATATATTCCAATTAAAGGATGCTTTACAGGCAGAGACTAATTATTACCGAGATAAGATAGAAAAAGACGAGCTCCTCTGTGAAGAGGCATATGAAAATCAGGTAGCAAAGCAATCAGCCTATTACAATGCTAAAAACACCAATACCCAGTTGGAGGAGCTTGAGTTAAAAGAGCAAAACCTCCAGCGTCTTCTTAGTCAGGAAGAAACATACAAAAAGGAAGAAAGTAGACTAGAGGCAGCAGAACGGGCAAATACTATAGAAGCAATCGAGAGTCACTATAAAGAAACAGTTACTGAAGGAAATTTAAAGGAAAGCTTATTGCTTAGAGCTAAAGAGGAGCTATCCTTAACATCTAATTCCTTAATTCAGATGGAAGAGGTCTATCTCAAAGAGTTAAGCAAAAAGCAAGACCGTGAACAAAGTGTAGAAGCTTTAATCCAGCTAAATGCCCTATTACCTTTAATGGAAGACCTAGAAAAAAGGAAGCGGCAGTTAAAAGAGTTAGAGGTTAAGCAACGTAATCTCAAGGAGCAGCATGAACTTAAAATAGCTACATACCAACAAGCTAAGGCAAGCCACCTTTTGATGAAAAACGAAATAGAGAAACTAGAGGAGCAAGTAAATCCATTAGATAACAAGGTTCAACAATACTCTCAGATTAAAGGGCAATATCAACTAATGCAGGATTTTATACAGCAGGAGTCCAAGCTTGAGGAATTGAAGAGCATAGAAGAAAAGGAAGAGACGATATATCTGAAAGCCCAGCAAACTCTTCAATATGAGGAAGGCAGATGGCTTAATAATCAGGCGAGTATCCTTGCCTCTAGGCTCGTAGACGGCGAAGCTTGTCCTGTATGTGGTAGTACCGAGCATAAGCCAACAAGCACTTATACCCATGAAGCTATATTAACGGATGAGCAAGTCCAGATGCTGAAAAAAGATCTTACGAGTAAGGAAACTAGCTACTTAACTATACGTACCAAACGAGAGCATGCTCTTGAGAACATAGAAAAAATCTTGGAACAGCTAGAAGAGCTACAATTATCTATTCTAGATATAGAGCAAGTAAAAATGGATCTAAATCAGCTAGAAAATGAAATAGAAGGTCTCCGTTCTGATAAAGAAAGCTTAATTTCCTTAAAAGAAACGTACAAAACGAGTGTAAGACATATAGAGGAATTAGAAGAAAACAAGAATAATATAGAAGCAGCTTATATCGATGCAAAGGCCGAATATGAGCAGGCAAATGCCGTCCTAGAGTCCAAACAAAGCTCTATCCCAAGTACAATTTCTAATCTTGAGGAGCTTCATGAACAAATTAATGCTGCTACTAAGCAAAAGCTTCTATTAGAAGAAACATGGGAGAAGGCTCAAAAGCAACAAAAAGATGCAGAGGAATCCCATACGAAAGCCCAAATGAGATTAGAGCATGCCACTCAATCCGCAGAGGAAGCAATACTTAAGCAAGAGAAGGCTAAACAACAATTTCTCCAAGCGCTAGTAAAGGCTGGTTTTGAAACCAAAGAGGAGTATGAGGAAGCAAGAATGGATGAAGCTGCGCGGAAGGCGTTAAGAGAACGTTGTGAAGCATATAAACAGGCGGTACATACATTTACCGAACAAGTGAAGGATGGTTATAAGAAGCTAGAAGGTAAGAGCAAAGTCGATTTGAACGCCCTTGAAGAAGAGTTAAGCCAACTTAAAACTGCATATGAATCTGCATTAAATACTTTGAATAGTACTAAGGAGTTCGTAAAAGCGGGCATAGAAATTCAAGAAAAAATAGCATTATCCAGCGATCGTATTGCTAAGTTAGAGCAACAAGTAAGTCATATTCTTGATTTATACGATTTACTTAGAGGGCAAAATCCTTTGAAAATTTCTTTTGAACGCTATATACAAATAGAGTACTTAGAACAGATTATTCATGCAGCAAATGAAAGACTCAAGCATTTATCGAATGGACAGTACCAACTAATGAGAAGTGATAGACAGGAAACCCACGGCAAGCAAAGTGGACTAGGTCTAGATGTATATGATGCTTACACTGGGCAAATCCGAGATGTTAAAACATTATCCGGGGGAGAGAAATTTAATGCCTCCCTATGTCTTGCGCTTGGTATGGCAGACGTCATCCAAAGCTATCGTGGAAGTGTAAGAATTGATACGATGTTCATCGACGAGGGTTTTGGTTCGCTAGACGAGGAGTCTTTAAATAAAGCGATAGACACATTGGTAGATCTTCAAAAATCAGGCCGTATGGTTGGTGTAATTTCTCATGTTAGTGAGCTTAAGTCGGCTATTCCTGCCATACTGGAAGTCGAGAAGCTAAAAGAAGGCTACAGCCAAACAAAGTTTGTGATTAAGTAACGGAGGTATGTCATGGACTTGGATCGATACTTTTTAGAGATGGCGTTAGGGGAAGCGGAAAAAGCATTAGAGGAAAATACTTATCCAGTTGGAGCAGTTATTGTGGATGAGCATTTTAATCTCGTTGCTAAAGGTAGAAATAGAGTACATCCTAGTCAAGATATTACGGCACATGCAGAAATTGATGCGATAAGAAATGCTGGGAGTGCAATGTTTGATGCTAAAATTAAAAACAAGAAATTTACGCTTTATAGCTCCCTCGAGCCTTGTCCAATGTGTACAGGAGGAATACTATTTGCTAAAATTCAGCGTGTCGTTTGGTTGTTAAACGATGACCTTGGTTTTGGAGGATATAAAAGACTTAAAGATGCCTCTGTCTTCCTAGAAAAATTTGACCGTATCGAAGTAATGGAAGAACCTTTGGAGGATTTAAAGAATAGACAAAAGGAATTAATGATTAGCTGGGAAACAAGTGCAAATAATGTAACATCATTGCGTAATAAGCAATAAGACGAGCAATATGCATAGTAAATGGTAGATTTTCCTGGGTAATCGATAAGTCTGGAGATTGTCAAAGTAAATCTAGTCTATAAATACTCAAATTTATAGAAAGAAGCTCGCGGAATCTTCTTCGCGAGCTTTTTTATGATTAGAGAAAAATAGATTATTATCGTCTTCTAAAATCAAATTTTTCCTTTCTTACATCTAATGTATGACTGTTAATTATTACTGTATTATTATCTGTCCAAGAAATATTTGCACGTTCTTCTCGATAGTTCCAATAGATGTTTTTAGTTTTATTATTTTTATCATTAAAAACCAGCTCGCCACGAACAGAATATGACGTAGTTGCACCTCCGTTCGTAACATATGCTTTTAATGTGTACTTTCCATTAGGTGAAGTCTCTTCTGTAAGATATTCTCCTGTTGGTAACCTATTCATATCAAAGAAAGCCCAATATACTCCATAGCTGACAAGTCCAACGATTAACAAACCTACAATAATGAATACCTTTAATAATTTTTTTCTCATATCATTTATAATGGATTCTTTAGTTTCCAATCTTATCATTTCCTTTCATTGGAACTACTTAAAATATATAACTATTGTATATACTACGTTATAAAATTAATGAAGTTCCAAATGAACCTTTACTACTTATTAGTAGGAGAGTAACGAACGAAATTCATCGAAAAAGAATGAAGGAGACTGGTCGTGACGTTAGTCTCGATCAGTCTCCTAAGATTAATACAATAATATAATTAGTGTCAGTCCAAATATGTCACTTTCTACCAAAGAAAAATTAGTTTTGAAGTAAATTATTTAATGTCTCTTCAAATTGACCGCTCGTAACACCTAGGATGTTATTTGCTGAGTATCCTTCCGGATCAACTATAGCAGAATCTGCCCCATATTTATGCAATAGGGATGTCATCTCGTAATTCTCATAATAGAAGGTGGCGGTCAAAGCGTTGGTATAGAGATCCTTTGTATTAGGGTCTGCCCCAGCCTCAAGTAAAATTTCTGCCATCATCATATCATTCAAATATACTGCCTGATGTAAGGCAGTTGCTCCCTCTGTGTCTTTTTCTTCTAAATTTACCCCGCTTGCTATAAGCTCTCGCACCTTCGTATAATCGCCATCTACGACTGCAGTCATTAAAGGAGTGTAATTGTAAGTGTCTTGGTCTGAAGGAGAAGAGCTTGTCTCTAGCGTTGACTCCTCCGAAGTTAAAGTATTTAATGCGGATTCGTTCTCTAGCAAATCATCAGGAAAGATGCTTGCATAGGTAAGAGAGCCTGCCAGTACTATTCCTATAATCCCTAAATAACCAATGAATAAAATACCAAACAATGCGCCTAAACCAAGCGCGATTTTATTAGCATTCGTATAGTAGGTAGGAGTCCCTTCTACTTGCATAAAATGACCGACTGCTTGGACTCTTTTAGGAGTGGGTGGATGGGAGGATAAGACCTCACCAAGCCATGTAAAAACATTAGACTCTGTCGAAATTTGCTCTAAATAGGCATCCTCATTTACCTCTTTATATAGTTCCTTCCCAATACTTAATATCGTAAGACCACGCTTAGCAGCTGCACCATCTCTAATGAAATAAGCGGCTTGGCGATCACATGTATATTCACATGCACGACTATACGCCTGGGAAAGGAATGGAATTAAACGAGCAGGTGTAATTAATATATTTTTCCAAATGTGATTTCGTTTAATATGTGTAAGCTCGTGAGCTATGATGAAATCTAGCTCTGCATCACCTTGCTCCCTAGCAAGCTCAAATACTTCTGAATAGAGCACAACCATATTCTTTCCTAAAAAACGGGTTGCAAAAGCATTAAAAGCACCTTCGGAGTGAACTACAAATATATCTGGTACTTTTTTCAAATTCATATCTTCGGACATACGAGCTATTCGTTCATAGACATCTGGAAACTGCCTATGGCTAACTCTTATACCATTTGATCGAATATAGCTAAGATTCATAAGATGTGCATATGTACTGATAAAAAATAAAACAAGAATGATTGCGATCCCAAAAATACTAGCTATAGCTATAACGTAAATTAATAAACTAAATAGGATGCTTAAAATAAAATATGGCATTTCTTTTGTGGATCTTAATTGTTTGTCTGTCATATTAACCCCCTCTTTCTTAATTTAAAATTACCAAAATCTACATTTTAAGTCAATTTCAATGTAGTGTGGTCACATATTTTCCCCATTCGACATATTATTTTTAGAAAGAGGTGGTGAAAGATGCGCGATGAAAATGGGCTCGTGGATAGCGACTACGATCCCTATGAAACGGAACAAAAGGAATGGAAAAAGCAACAACTAAAAGAACGTGGTAAGCAGCTTTTAACAATTACTTCACCAATACTCATCTTAATCCTGTGGGAGGTCTTCTCACGAACGGGCATTTTAGATATACGCTTTTTCCCTCCTCCTACTGCAATAGTTTCTACATTTTTTGAGCTTGCTACAAGTGGGTTACTATGGACTCATGTATCAGTCTCCCTTTACCGAATTGCAATGGGTTTCCTACTCGGTGTAATTCCAGGTGTAATCATAGGGCTGTTAATGGGATTGTATGCTCCTATTCGACACTTTATATCCCCTATAGTAATGGCATTTATGCCGATTCCAACATTAGCTTTAATGCCAATCATCATTATCCTTTTTGGTATTGGAGACTTTTCAAAGGTAGTTACTATTGCAGGGAGTGTATTTTTTCCTGTCGTTATTAACACAGTGGCTGGTGTTTTGAACATAGATAGGGTACATCTAGATGTAGCCAAAAACTATGGTGCAAGTCCAAAGGATTTCTTTTTGAAAATTGCTTTCCCGGGTGCCTTGCCAGTTATGCTAGAAGGTATTCAAATGGGGCAGGCAATAGCTTTGTTAACAATCGTTGCCGCAGAAATGATGGGGGCAACCTCTGGTATCGGTTATTTAATATGGACCTCTTATAAGGCATTCATGTTGAAGGAAATGTTCGTCGGTTTAGTGCTCATTTCTTTTTTTGGGTTTCTTTTTTCCCTTCTCCTACGTGGACTGCAAAAGAGAATTGTCCCATGGAGGTGAGTTAAATGAGCGGAAAAGTTAAAATTTCCATTGATAATCTTACGAAGATTTTCTATAAAAAAAGTAACAGTGTTACAGCTATAAAGGATATTTCTCTGCAGGTAGAGGAAGGGGAATTTATCTGTCTAGTTGGACCAAGTGGATGTGGAAAGACTACTCTCTTACGCATCCTTGCCGGACTAGAAACTCCCAGCTCTGGCTCCTTTTTAATTGAATCAGAAGCAGGTGAACGTCCGCTACAGTCTATGGTGTTTCAAGAAAAAGGGGTTATTCCTTGGCTGACCGTTGAAGAGAATGTTGCTTTTGGTTTAAAAATGAGGCACCTTCCCAAGGAATACGTAAAAAAACAAACCGACTACTACTTAAAAAAGGTAGGTTTAAGTAAGTTTTCTTCGCTTTACCCAAAAGAGCTTTCTGGAGGGATGAAGCAACGGATTAGTATTGCTAGGGCTTTTGCCAATGATCCAGAAATTTTGTTAATGGATGAGCCATTTGCTGCCTTAGATGAACAAAACAAATTTATATTGCAGGAAGAGTTACTATCAATTTGGTCCGAAAATAAAAAGACCGTTTTATTTATCACTCATAGTATTGATGAGGCTTTGTTACTGAGTGATCGTATCGTGTTATTGAGCTCTCATCCAGGTGAGATTGTAAGTGAGATAAAAGTTCCATTGCCAAGACCCCGTACAATGGAGCAGGTTAGGGCAAATGCAGAAATGGCAGAACAGTTTATAACGATTTGGAACCATTTACAGCAAGAAGTTCAAAAATCGAGAAAATAAAGGAGGAAAGTTGTGAAGAAACGCTGGTTCATACTATTTGCTTCCATTGTTCTATTACTTGGAGCTTGTAGTCCGAAAGAAGAAGGATCTGACAATGTAAATGATGAAGTAAGTAAGGATAACCCTTCTGGAGACTTGGCACCGCTAAATAAGAAAGTAAAAGTAATTATAGCGGAAGACGGGGCTGCCTCTGGGGCAGGTTTTTACATTGCAAAAGAAAAAGGTTATTTTGAGGACTACAATATTGAAGTAGAGTTTGCGCAATTTGCAAATAGTGATGAAATGCTTCCTGCACTTGCTTCGGGAGACGTGGATATTGCCGGTGGTGTTTCAACTGCTTCATTTTTTAATGCCATTGCCCAAGGGATTGACGTAAAAATTATTGCAGACAAGGGACACAATGTGCCAGGTAAGTCGTATTTCTCATTCGTCATTGGTAACCACATGAAGGATGTCATTAAGGAGTATAAGGATTTTGAAGGAAAGCGTATCGCTGTTTCCTCTAAAAACTCGATTGATGAATTTATCTTTTTAGAAATGCTAAAGCATGCAGGATTAACTCCTGAGGATGTAGAGTTTGTATTACTTGGAGACTTTGGAAGCATGCTTGGAGCGATTGAAAATGGTTCGATAGATGCTGCGCTTCAAATTGAACCACTAATTGCCCAAGGAATTGAAAATGGGTTTCATGAGCGCTTTGGAGACGCAACGGATTACGCGCCAGAATCTCAAATTGCCATGGTTTTAGGATCCCCTCAATTTATGAGTGAGGAACAAGATGTTTCGCTCCGTTTCATGGCAGCCTATTTAAAAGGCGTCCGAGATTACAATGATGCATTTATAAAGGGTGAAGGAAAAGCTGAAATCATTGAAATAATGACAAAGTATACTTCACTAAAAGATCCAGCGTTATGGGAGAAAGTATTTGTTACAGGTTTAGATCCTAATGGAAAAATGTTTTTAGATGACGTGTTAAAGCAATATGACGTATATAAAGAAAATGGAGCAATTAGCGGTGACGTTGACTTTGATAAAGCGGTGGATACATCTATAACAGAAAAAGCAGTGGAGATATTAGGTGAATATAAGTAAAGGTTCAATATAAAAGGTATGGAAAAATATATCCATGCCTTTTGATTTATATAATTATTGGAGACTTTTATAAACTAATTGCCAAATACACCTAAGGTATTTATTTAGAATAGAAACGGCGGCAAAAAAGACTTGTGCGGCTGCACCTAAATTCATAAAGCTTTGTTAAAGTTATTGGTTGATTTTGACTAACCAATTCTTTTTTATAGTGACTGTAAACATAAACAAAGGAACTTTCAAATGGCTATTAAGAACATAAATAGATGTTGAAATCAGGTTTGTTTATGCGAGTAAATTTATTAGTGCTTTATCGATGCTAAAGCTGTTCCCATTTATTGATTGGAGCGCCAGACGGCGACTCCTGCGGGATGAGTGAGACAGATAAGCCATCACAACCACGCGCGTAAGCGATGGGTGATGGCTTATCGCTCACCCCGCGGAAAGCGTCCGGTTGGCGCGGAAATCAATGCTACCCTCTGATCTAAGATTTCTTTGCATCATAAAAGTAACCCTACCCTTTAACATAGCCATTCATAAAAATAATCATTTAGTATACAATGTAGGATATATAGCTGATAGGAGTGCTCAAAATGGTGAATGTACTAGTAGATGCGGACGGCTGTCCTGTCGTGGATTTAACGATTGATATCGCAAAACAGTTCGATATGAAGGTAACATTGTTATGCGACACTGCACATTATATGCAGAGGGAAGGTGCTGAAACAGTCATGGTTTCGAAAGGCGCGGATGCTGTAGACTTTGTGCTCGTTAATAAAGTGAATAAGGGCGACATTGTTGTCACCCAGGATTATGGTCTTGCAGCCATGGTTTTAGCTAAGCAAGGCTATGCAATAGACCAAAATGGAAGATGGTATACACCAGAGAATATAGACCAGCTATTAGAGAGTAGACATATATCCAAAAAAATTAGACAAGCAGGTGGCCGAATGAAGGGACCACGAAAACGTCAAAAAGAAGACAATGAGAAATTTGAAATTCATTTTAAAAGACTTTGTGAAAAAGTCTTGAAACAGATTTAGTCTTGCGTACGATTTATTATTTCTATAGCAACGTTAGGAGCGTCTGCGAATATACCATCAGCCTTGTAGAGCAAGGCTTTTTTTATATCTGCTTCTCCTATAAGGGAAAACAGGTGTACCTTCAGCCCGTTTTCGTGCGCTTCATGGACAAAGGTTCCATCTACAGCATTGACGTTGACTCCAATCCCACTTGCATAGGTTTTTAGGCTTTTCATTTCCTGGTTGGTAAATTTAGCTTCCTCTTTATTACCGAGCAGTTGGATAAGGGGGATGCTTGGTTCAAGCTCATGAAATTCTATTAAACTAGCACGGTTAAAGGATTGGACGATTACTTTGGGTACATCTTCTTCGTGATTTAATAAGTTATATTCTTCTAACAAAGCAAGCAATTCCTCCTCCATTTCCTCATATATTTTTGGGGATTTCATTTCAATGTAGTAGTTGACTCTATCTCCAAAATTATCAAATATTTCTCTTAATGTAGGAACTCGTGCCTTTTCAAATGCAGTATTGGCGAAATCTGGATATGTATCATTAAACCATTTCCCGGCATTCAACTTTTTTAATTCCTCTAATGTGTAATCTTTTACTAACCCTTCACCTTCAGTAGTACGGTCTACTGTTTCATCATGCATAGCAACTAATACTCCATCTTTCGTCATTTGTAAGTCAATTTCAATATAAGTAGCTCCTAGCTGCTCAGCAACCTCATAAGCGACCATTGTATGCTCAGGTGCATAAGTGGATGCTCCTCTATGCGCGATGATAAAAAACTCTTCTGAAGCAATGGGTGTCACTTCCTTCCCTACACATCCACTAACAAGCAAAACAAATATAAGTAGGATTATTTGATATTTACGCATAAATTTATCCTCCAAGAACTGTAAACTTTTTGTATAAAATTAAATATTCTGTAAAGATTGTAAATTTCTTTGATTTAGAATATTCTTTTTAGTAATATGGTGAAGAAAAGATTACATAGCTATGGAAAAATGGTAAAAAACATATTTTACTAGCTTCCATAGTAAAATCTATAAACTTGATGCTTAGGTAACATAATCGATTAGAGAATGGGGGAAATCTTTTGAAGCGAGTAGAGTTGATTGATATCTCTAAATCATACGACAAACAATCTAACGTTATTTCTAATATTAACGTAACGATTGAACCAGGGGAATTTTTTGTGCTGGTTGGTCCATCGGGGTGTGGAAAAAGTACAATGCTTCGAATGATCGCGGGATTAGAAGAGATAACAGGAGGAGTGCTCAAGATTGGTGAGCAGGAAGTGAATGATTTACCTCCAAGTAAGCGTGATTTGTCTATGGTATTCCAGAACTATGCTTTATACCCACATCTTTCGGTAGAAGAAAATATTCAATTTGGTCTGCATGTAAAAAAAATCTCTAAAGAAGAACGTAACAATCGAACAATAGAGGTTGCTCAAATGCTAGGGCTTTCTGATTACTTAAAACGTAAGCCAAGAGAGCTTTCCGGTGGTCAAAGACAACGAGTAGCTCTTGCCCGAGCTATCGTAAACCAAGCGCCAATTTGTCTAATGGACGAACCATTATCTAACTTAGATGCTAAGCTTCGTGCGCACATGAGATCTGAAATTAGACAAATCCAGCGCAGACTTGGAATTACTATGATTTATGTGACGCATGATCAAATTGAGGCGATGACAATGGGCGATCGCATTATGATCCTACATGAAGGATCTATCCAACAGATAGGCAGACCAATTGATATTTATAATAATCCAGCCAATCCTTTTGTAGCTACCTTTATTGGTTCACCTCCTATGAATATTGCTGAAGGCATAGGAAGTAAAGAACAGGGTGCTATTGTGTTAAATGATTTCATTACTATTTCCGTACCAGCTGAGGACGCACACTACCTGACAGACAAAGTTATTGTTGGTATTCGTCCGGAGCATATAAAAGCAGCGACAAAGGAGTCGACCGCAGAGGAAAAGGTATTTGTAGAAATTGTAAATGTAGAAATTTTAGGAAATGAAACTGTATTTTCATTTACGTTGAATGATCAGCAATGGCAAGTGAAATGGAGCGGCCAATGGCAGATAGCTGTCGGTGATAAAATACCAGTCATCATGAACTATGATTCCTTTTGCTTCTTTGATAGCGTAACAAAGGAGATTATTAAAAAACCTTCTGATGTAGAAAACCATGTATTTGGTAAAGAGGTATTTGTATGACAGTAGTGAAATCAAATCATGTAACTGCCGTTAGATCTAAGCTAAAGAAAGGTTTCTGGAAGCGCTCACTGAATGCTCGAACAGCTCTTTTATATTTATTGCCATCTATTATCTTATTTTCCGTTTTTGTTTTTTATCCAATGTTTCGCACCATTTATTTAAGCTTTTTCTTAACCAACCAAGCAGGAGAGGCTGCAGTGTTTGTTGGTCTGGAAAACTATGCTTATTTGCTCGAATCGTCTGCTTTTCTAAACAGTATAAAGGCCACATTCCTATTTGTACTATATACAGTGCCTACTGGAATTATTATTGCGCTAGGTCTAGCATTACTTGCCAATGAAAAGCTAAGAGGAATCGGTTTCTTTCGTACAATCTATGCTTCCACTATGGGGGTTTCCGTAGCAGCTTCCTCCGTTGTGTGGCTATTCTTATTCCACCCAAGTATTGGGATGTTCAACAAAGTGCTTGCCATATTGAATCTTCCACAAGTCGAGTGGCTTCTAGATCCAACATGGGCTTTGCTATCGGTGTCTTTAACAACAATTTGGTTGAACACTGGCTTCTGCTTCCTAATATTGCTAGGGGGACTACAAAATATTGATGAGCACTTATATGAAAGTGCTCGTATTGACGGAGCAAGCTATTGGTATCGTTTGAGAAGAATAACTATACCAATGCTCTCTCCCACCCTATTTTTTATTATTACCATTTCTCTCATCAATGCGTTTCAAACGTTTGGACAGGTGGATATCTTAACAAAGGGCGGGCCCTCCCAATCCACTAACTTAATCGTGTATTCCATTTATCGAGAGGCATTTGTAAACGCTCAATTTGGTACTGCAAGTGCTCAAGCGGTGTTCTTATTTATATGTATTTTACTCGTTACAATTTTACAATTTAAGCTAGGGGAAAAGAAGGTGCATTACCAATGAGAATACTAAAGCGCTCCATTGTGTATTTTTTATTGATCGTTACTGCCCTGATTATGTTTTTCCCGATTATCTATGCCTTGATGGTAAGCTTCATGACGGGAGGCGAAATTTTACAAGGAAAATTCTTGCCGTCAACCTTCAGTTTTGATAATTATGTGAAGGTGTTTGATCGATTGCCTCTATTAAACTATTTGATTAACAGTTTCATTGTTTCGTTTGGGGTTATGCTTGGACAGCTGGTCGTATGTAGTTTAGCGGCCTATGCCTTTGTCTTTATCCCATTCAAAGGAAGGGACTTTGTATTTTTCCTTTTTATCTCCACGATGATGATTCCGTGGGAAGCAACAATGATTCCCAATTTCTTTACCATTCAAAATCTAAACTGGCTTAACACATACCAAGGGATGACACTACCGTTTTTTGCCTTAGCCTTCGGGACATTTTTACTTAGACAGCATTTCAAAACAATACCGAAGGAGCTGCATGAGGCATCTCAGATTGCAGGGCTCAGTAGATTTGCGTTTTTTGTTCGTGTCATCTTGCCGGTTTCTAAAACTAGTTTAGTAACATTAGGAGCATATGGTTTCTTAACGACTTGGAATATGTACCTTTGGCCTTTATTAGTTACAACCAACAATTCCGTAAGAACCGTACAAATTGCCTTGAAACAGCTCCAGTCACAAGAGGTTGCAACAGAATGGGGGGTGGTTATGGCAGGGGTAATCGTTGTTATTATTCCAACACTACTACTATTGTTTTTAGGTCAAAAGCAATTGCAAAAAGGGTTAACGCAAGGGGCTCTAAAATAACAGTTGTTCCAAACTAAAAAAAGAGGTGTATGACATGAGGAAGAAGTTTAAGTTTACGTGGTTATTCATGATTTTGTTAGGTATTCTAGCATTAGCTGCATGTACAAATAGTGATGACAGTTCATCGACAGAACCTGTACAAAAAAGCGACGAGGATGTTGAAAAATCCGAAGATGGTAAAACAGTCATCTCCTTTTGGCACGCTATGTCAGGTTCAGGGCAAACAGCTCTTGATAATATTGTCGCTGACTTTAATGCATCCCAGGATGATTACGAGGTAAAGGCAGAATTCCAAGGATCATATGAAGAATCGTTAACTAAGCTTCGTAGTGTTGGGGGTACTGCAGACGCTCCGGCCATAACGCAGGTGTTTGAGGTAGGTACTAAATATATGATTGAAAGTGGATTTATCGAGCCAATGCAAAAGTTTATCGATGAAGATAACTATGACTTGTCTCAATTAGAGGAGAATATCTTAAATTATTATTCTCTTGATGGAGAGCTATATTCTATGCCATTTAACTCCTCTACGCCAGTAATGCTATACAACAAGGATGCTTTTAAAGCAGCCGGCTTGGATCCTGAGAACCCTCCTAAAACGTTCCAGGAGGTAATTGATGCAGCAGCAAAGCTTAAAACAGATGAGATGAAGGGCTTTTCAATGCTAACATACGGTTGGTTCTTTGAGCAGCTAGTAGCCACACAAGGTGGTCTTTATGTAAATGAAGACAACGGTCGTGCTGGCGATGCAACAGAAGCGGTTTTCAACGGAGAAGAAGGTCAACGCGTGTTTGAATTCTTAAATACTATGAACGAGGCTGGTACATTTGGTAACTTCGGAACGAACTGGGATGATATTCGAGCAGCTTTCCAATCAGGGAAGGTAGCTATGTATATGGATTCCTCGGCAGGTGTACGAGGAATTATTGATAATGCGCCATTTGAAGTGGGTGCTGCATACATTCCTTACGCAGACGAAGTAGATCGTAAAGGTGTTGTAATTGGAGGGGCATCTTTATGGATGTCTAAAGGAATCGCTGAAATTGAGCAAAAAGCAGCTTGGGAGTTCATGAAGTATTTAACTACTCCAGAAGTTCAAGCTAAGTGGCATTTAGATACAGGATACTTTGCGATTAACCCTTCTGCATATGAAGCAGACATTGTTAAAGAAGCATGGGAAAAGATGCCACAGTTAAAAGTAACGGTAGAACAGCTACAAAGCACAGAGCCATCTATCGCTACTCAGGGTGCCTTAATATCAGTGTTCCCAGAATCCCGTCAGCAAATTGTGACGGCGTTGGAGAATTTATATCAAGGGATGGATCCTAAAGAAGCGCTAGATGCAGCGGCAGAAGGAACTAACCGCGCAATCGTGATTGCGAATAGAACAAAATGAAAAACAAGCAGAGAGCTAAGGCTTTCTGCTTGAGTTTTTTATTTTTATTAAAGGATTAGCTTCTCATATTAAATAATAAAAAA
>NZ_JBAEAP010000316.1:0-2554 GCF_056205495.1 Psychrobacillus sp.
GGAGTTATTTATCGGTATGGGATGTACAGTATTAGGTTTTTTTGTAGGATTGCTCACTTATAGCCGTAACAGAGACAAGGATGTGAAGGCGGAGGCTGCTAGAACTGCGGTAATTGAAACAAAGCTCGATACGATCAGCAGAGGAGTGGAGGTAATTCAAAGAGAAATAAAGGCGCTGGAAAAGCAACGGGAGATTTTATCGGAAAGATTAACTCGAATGGAGGAAGGTACTAAACTAGCGAACAAACGGATTGAAGAATTGTCACTCATACAGGAGGTGGCAAATGTATGAACATTAACTGGAAGGTTCGTTTGCAAAATAAGATTTGGGTCATGGGCTTCCTATCCCAATTGTTTATTTTAACAGAGCTCTTACTTATTGCTTTCAAACACCTAAAGATTACAGAATATACTTTATCTCATGAACTAGAGACGTGGGTGCTAGCGGTTGTAAATGTAGTGTTTGGTCTGTTTTCTATGATTGGGTTGGTACAAGATCCTACGACACAGCATTTATCTGATAGCAAAAGAGCATTAACTTATAGAAAACCAAATTGAGCTGCCCTCTATGGGTGGCTCTTTCTATTGAAAGGGGTGATTCCATTGGTGTAGTAAAAGGTAAGAAAAAATGTGTTTAATAAAAAACAAAAAAATTAGAAGAGGTGATTGATTATGGTAAAAATTTTTATTGATCCAGGTCATGGAGGAACAGATCCAGGAGCAGTGGGGAATGGCTTACAGGAGAAAAATTTAACGTTGCAAATTGCGACACGTGTAAAAAATATCCTTTTGGCAGAATACAACAATGTAAGTATTTTGATGAGTCGGACGGGAGACTCATTTTTGTCTTTACAGGAGCGCACGAACCAAGCAAATGCTTGGGGAGCGGATTATTTCGTTTCAATTCATATTAATGCTGGAGGTGGGACAGGCTATGAGGATTATATATATCCAGGTAGCGGCTCTCCTACTACTACGTATCAAACGAATATTCACTCTGAAATATTGAAGCTTGTCAATTTTTCGGATAGAGGAAAGAAAACAGCTAATTTCCATGTCCTACGTGAATCGAATATGCCTTCGATTCTTACAGAAAACGGATTTATTGATAATGCCAACGATGCAGCTAAGCTCAAGACTTCCTCTTTCATTGAATCTCTTGCTAGAGGGCATGTAAATGGTATCGTAAAGTCCTTTGGGCTTCCTAAAAAGGCTACAGCTGTTTATCACACGGTTGTAAGCGGGGACACTGTCTACGGACTCAGCCAGAGATACGGTAGTACAGTTCTGCAGATAAAAGATTGGAATGGTCTAGATTCCAATTATACAATTTATGTTGGTCAAGTTTTAAGAGTAAAATAAGAATGATTCCTCAAAAAGAAAAAGCGTTGAGTTTATTTACTCGACGCTTTTCTTCCTCTATTTTGTATTAATGGTTACACCTTGCAGTTTCAAATACTGTCCATCTGAAACAGTTAAATAAGTATCGGCTTGTACATTTTCATTTGTTACGATATCTTCCAACTGATGAGAGCTGCTCTTAGATACTTCGTAATAACCCAATTCAGAATCTGTACCTAATGTAATCTTATATTCCCCTGCAGGAAGATCTTTACCAATCTTATACATACCGTCTTCATAGACACCATTTTCCGGAATAATAGAAGGTGCTTGCTCAACCGGATACATTTCTCCATCCTGGAATTTAAAATATTCTCCATCATTAAGCGTCACATAGGAGTTGGCGCCCTTACTTAAGTTATCGTTGAAAATAATACTTTCAAGAGCTCCAGAGCTGTCTTTAGAGCTTTCAATATAAGTGTAGCCCTTTGCAAACACTATATATTCTCCCGCTGGAATATCAGTCCCGACCTTGTATGTTCCCGATTTAATCTTCCCGTCATCCTTCTTTTTGGGTTCCTCCTTATCCTCTGTAGATTTGTCTGCGGTATTGGATTCATCCGTTTTGTTTGTAGTTTGATCGGTTGCTGTATTATTTGTAGCATCTTCATCCCCGCCACCGGAAGACAATGCAATAATTATAATAATGACAATTACCCAGAACCACCATTTTTTATAAAACGGCTTTTTTGACTTTCCCATATATTTCTCCACCAATCATAAGAAAAGATTTGTTTAAACATTAAGAGGTTGCCCAATAATGTTATTTTTTATGAGTTATGGAAGATGTTTTTTATTAAAAAGGAAAGCTTTGTTAAATTTATTGGTTGTAAAAATTATAAAAAGGACATTCAAATTACTATTAAAATCATAAATAGATGACAAAATTGGGTTGGTGACAGTGTTTCAGCTTCGCTTAATTGATTAGCGCTTTATCGATGCTAAATATGTTTCCATTTATTGATTGAAGCCCAGACGGCGGCTCCTACGGGATCGAAATTATGCGCGCAAGCGACGGGTGATGGCTTATCGCTCCCCCATAGGAAAGCATCGGCCGGCTGGGGCGGAAATCAATTCTACTCTCTGCTTTAAGATTTCTTTGCATCATAAATCACCCTAACCTTTAACATAGCCATTTATCTTAAAAAAAGAA
>NZ_JBAEAP010000317.1:0-6195 GCF_056205495.1 Psychrobacillus sp.
GATACGGAAGTTGATTTCCAAAGGTATCAACAAAACGTAGATAATTTACTAGCAAGTCTATTGAAAAGCGCAATTACTAGTGGGCAGGTTTCTCCGGAAGAAGCTAAACGTCTAATAGAACTTTATAATAACAATAAGTCACCTGGCTCCCTTGACTTCGATCGAGCTCCAGCCTTACAAATAAGTGAGGAAGAAAAAAAGAAACAACAAGCAATTGAGCAGCTCGAAGAAAAGAGAAAACAACAACAAGAGGATGAGTTAGCGCGAAAACAAAGAGTTGCAAATCAAAATCAAGCCCTAAAACAACGAATAGAAGATGAGAAAAGAAGACTAGATGAAGCAAATCGTTTAGCGGCTGAAAAAGCGAAGAAAGAAGCAGAGGAAAGATACCTCGCAACTTTAGCAGAGCAACAAAGAAAAAAAATGGAGGACCAATTAAGGCAACGAGAACAAGAGAAAAAAAATCAAGAGGAGCGACGTAATTCACATATACCGACGCCACCAACCCCTCCACCAACTCCAACTCCACAGCCACCTTCGGAAGGTGGTGGAGAAAACGGCAATACTCCGGTTAATCCAGACGCGGAAGCTGCTAACCGTGTAATGGCCAAAATAAACAGCATCCCCGTACCATTAACTCTTGCATCAAGAGATCTAGTTGACCATGCAAGAGAGAGTTATAATGCATTAACAGCGGCTCAGAAAAACCTGGTGACAAATCTTGAAAAGTTAATCGCTTATGAGCTGGAAATAGAAAGATTACTTAAGAATCAAGAAATCATGCCTCGAATTGTTTCAGAGATTGAAAGAAATATTCATCAAATTCAAGAGATAGATAATGTAACAGAAGCAAGTTATTTAATGGAAAAGACAAGGCTAATGATCAACAGCTTGTACGGAGATAGAGCACTTATCTCAGAAGAATTATTTAGCTATTTTGAAGAGACAGAGGTTAACTTGGTTGAAGCATTAATATCTAATTTGGTTGGCTTCAATGATGAATATCAATTGGCTGAAGCCAGAGAAAAATGGGACCAATTAACTTCGGAACAAAGAAACTCTGTTACGAATAAAGGTGTTTTGTTTGAAATGGAAGTCCAGCATTTAACTAGAATGGTGATAGAATTAGCTGAAATGGACGCGATTTCAATAGATCACCTTGAGCAAATAGATTATATGAGGCATCTTTTTGATCGATTGGAAGAGAGCCATAGAGGAAATATAGAAGAGCATGTTAAAGAGAAAATAGAACAACTGGTAGCGGAGAAAGTAAATGTACTTTCACAAGAAGGAAATTTAGATGAGTATATATCTCGATTGTCCCATGGACAAAACCAGCAAAATATACACTTCTTACTAAGTATTTATCAGCAAGAAAATCTAACTGAAGCGCAGCTGGAAAATATATTAAGTGCATTGGATATGTATATTAGAGAAAGAAGTATTTATCATTTCCAGACGGAGTCCCTAGATTATTCAAAGAATTATCAGGTTGTATTTTTGTCTGATGGGAATCATGCCGTTTATATTCCTCTAAATACTCATTTTGAAAACATTAATGAACTAAGGGAATATGTTAAGAGTTACACAGAAGGAAGAATTTCAGTAAATATTATTCTGGATGAAGAAAATTACTTGCATGCAAAGGCAAGCTTACCAAATGTTTATTTATCGAAGAAAACCCTGGAGTTTTCGGAGGAATTATTCAGCCGGCTTTTAACCGAATAATTATTATAAAAATGGAGCTGATGAGAAAAAGACTTCAGCTCCATTTCTTTTTGACGGTAATTTTTTAAGTAGGTTAACAAACAAAAGTGTTGGCTATTAAACGAGTGAAGTTTAAAGATTCTCTTTTCTACGATTTTCTGTTGCCTGTTCGGTTATTTGAAAGCCTTATGCACCAACCAATACTCTCAGTAACCCTCCACTATAACACCAGCAACGAAAACCTGAGTATCCTTTTGTTATATTTGTTAAATAACAATGATCGAGGTGTTCGCATGACGCAAGTGATTACAATTGAAAATGCATATGAAGGGAATTTAAAGAATATATCGTTACAAATTCCGAGAAACAAATTGGTTTGTGTAACAGGTGTTTCGGGGTCAGGTAAATCGACGCTCGTAATGGATACTCTCTACAAGGAATGTCAGCGCCAGTATTTAGAGGCAACAGGCTACCAGGGGATTCAAAAGCCCGGGGTAGATCATATTTCGAACCTTTCACCGGCCATCCAAATCAATCAGCACCATACAAACAAAAATCCGCGATCCACTGTGGGGACGATGACCAATATTTATACGGATCTACGTGTAATGTTTGAAAAAATTAGCCGCCGTATATGTGAGAATTGTCATCACCCTTACTATCAGAATGATGGGAAGGAATCGTTCGAAAATATCGATGGCAAATATGTATCGCTTGTCGAATGCCCCAATTGCCAGACGAAAGAGCCGTTACTTACAAGAACGCATTTTTCCTATAATAAGTCAAAGGGGGCTTGTCCCACATGCTCGGGTATTGGTGAAGAGATTCAAATAAATTGGAACGCCATTATCGATGAAACAAAATCGATTATGGATGGAGCTTTATTATTTTTAGATAAGGGCTATCAAAAATATGTACAAGGCATTTTAAAAAACGCGTTCCAGTTTTATCAATTAGAAGACGTTTTAGCAAAACCGGTTGCTAAATGGTCCCCGCAGCATAAAGCATTGCTTTACAAAGGAGCCGAAGCGGCACAGCTTGATGTGGAAAAGGGTGTTCCTAAAAATGTGACCGACGGACGATTTGAAGGTATTGAACCGATGCTTTGGCGGAAACTCGCTGATAAAGGGATTGAGGGGGTTCCAGCAGAGCAATTTGTGACTACGCTTTGTTCCACATGCTATGGGGAACGCTTAAATGAAAAAAGTCGAAGCGTTACGGTTTGTGAAAAGCGTCTGCCGGAATTAGTAAGCTATTCGATTGAACAGTTATCCCAATGGATTCAAGAAGTGTCACAGCAGCTTCCGGCACAGCAGAAGCGATATGTGGATAACTTTCTCTTAGATATTCAGACGAAAACAGAACGTATTTTAAAAGTGGGTGTCGGCTATTTAACCTTAGACCGTCAAACGAATACCTTATCAGGTGGCGAACAGCAGAAAATAAAGCTCGCTGCTGTATTAGACTCCACTTTAACCGGAGTTATTTATTTGCTAGATGAACCTACAGCCGGTCTGCATCCAAAGGACACGCAAGGGATGATTGAGCTATTAAAAAATATGCGAGATTTAGGCAATACAGTTATTGTTATCGAGCATGACCCCGATGTGATGAAAGCTGCAGACTTAATCATCGATATAGGCCCTGGTGCTGGGAAATTCGGTGGTGAGGTTATCGGTATCGGAAGCCTAGAAGAAATAAAGGTGATGGAAAGCTCGGTCACGGGGCAATACCTGCTAAAAGAAGCGATGATAAATGAACATACAAGACAGCCAAATGAGTGGCTAGTAGTTGAGCATGTGACTAAGTATAATTTAAACGATGTGACGGCACAGTTTCCGATGAATTGTTTTACAGCAGTTGTTGGTGCATCGGGATCAGGCAAATCGACACTCGTATTTGATGTATTGATGGAGCGAGACCTTTCCCAATTCAATCAGGTAATTACAGTCGAGCAATCACCCATTACCAAGATGAAACGCTCTAACATTGCTACCTATACGGATGCTTTTTCTATCATCCGCACGTTGTTTTCCAAAGTTCCCTTAGCAAAGGAAAAGGGGTTCACAAACAAACACTTCAGCTTTAATACAGCAGGTGGACGATGTGAAAATTGCGAAGGGTTAGGTGTTGTGCCGAGCAATATGCTATTTTTTGATAACGTGGAGCTCGTATGTCCAGCATGTAATGGTAAGCGCTTCAAGGATGAAGTATTAGAAGTAACGCTGTACGATTATTCGATATCTCAAATGTTAGATGTATCGATCGATGAGGCTGCCGAGATATTTAAAGCCGATAAGAAGTTAACAAAAATATTAAACCTTCTACAGGAGGTTGGGCTAGGCTATGTCACATTAGGACAGCCATTAACGACTTTATCTGGCGGGGAAGGGCAACGTCTAAAACTAGCTAAAGAACTGTTAACCGTAAAAAAAGGGCAGCAGCTATGTTTAATTGATGAGCCAACTACTGGACTGCATCCAATAGATATCGAGCATCTTTTAGTGCTACTGCAGCGAATTGTCGATGCTGGCAATACCGTCATCGTCGTAGAGCATAATGAACAAGTCATAAGGGCAGCTGATTGGATCATTGAAATGGGTCCGGAAGGCGGCATGAAGGGCGGCAAAATTATTGCAACAGGGACGCCTGCTCAAATCATGAAAAACAGTGATTCGATTATTCGGGAATATATTTAATATTTATGGAGCTATCAGGTACAAAAAAACGTTTGATGCTGACGGATCTGTATCCATCTTCATAATAAAAATAGGTAATTAAGAATTTAACATAATGACGATGCTTAATGGGCGAACAACCTATCAAGCAGCGTCTTTTTTTCCTTAGCAGGTATTAATGGGGGAGGTAATGCTGCATACAATTGCTCTTAGAGGTGATTTGTAATGTAATTAGAATACACATAAAAAAATGAGCCAGGATATTTTCTTTTGGCTCATTTTACTTTGATATTGTTTTTTCCTACCCACTCATTAGTTCTAAGAAGGGCTTATATTAATTAAACTTGAGTATTTTTCCAATCTTTTCTAAGTATGCCCATAGTACAAATATCGTGATAGCTTCCAAACCTGAATAGTTCTTCTCTTAAAGTTCCTTCCAAGAAAAATCCGCATTTTTCATATGAAGCAATTGCTCTTTTGTTGTAACTAAATACTTGAAGTTTCACTTTATTTAAATTCATATAATTAAAAATAAAGTCTATCAATACTTTCATTGAGTCGGTTCCATAACCCCTCCCTTGGTAGTCGGCTCCTATAGATACACCAACGTGACAAGTGCCGTTTTTCCAATTCACTGAGTAAACAGATATTGTCCCAATAAAGGTTTTTTTATCTTTAAGCTCAATCCCAAATATGTATTCATCCTTTTCAGGATTTATTTCACTAAGGAATTTTTCATGGTCTCTTTCTGTAGGTGGAAATGGTATCTCATCATTCATTAGTAACCGACTTTCCATTAAATCTTCCATTGCAAAGAAATCTTGATAATCCTCTTTTGTTAATTTACGTAAAGCGACTTTGTCTCCTATTAGAAACCTTTTACTATATTGATTAATCATTTTTATTTCCCCCAAATTAAGTGCAGGGGTTAGTAGTAAGGGTTATTCTACTGAACCCTTGCGAAGTTTTTGTTGTTTCAATCCTTTTAAAACTTCTAGTGCAATAGATGCCATCATGAGTTCATCTCCCATTTATTAAGATAATGAAAGTGTATATTAAATTACTATTTTATACAAATGTATCTTCAGACTTTGAGTCTCTGTATTGACTTCCAACAATAATATATTGTGATTCAATTTGTATACTTTTGCTAGCTTTATAGAAAAAGATGTACTTGCTTATTTAGACTCTGAACAATGGAAAAGTGCTAAGTAGATATTTCTAGATGGTGAAGATGATTGGTGAAGAGACTTGAAGGGGCTTTTATTTTGTAGGGAAAGTAATATGATGTTCGAAATAGTAAGGATAAATTCATCACCTCTTCCTTTCTCAGGATAACCTTGACATTCCAAACTACTAAATGTAACATATAAATTACAAATGACAGATATACATTACATTCAATTCGGAGGCATTTATGGTTAATCGTGTGAAAATTGCTCGGATGGAAAAGGGCTTAACGCAATCTGAGCTAGCAAGTAAAATTGGGGTAACTCGTCAAACAGTGGGGTTGATTGAAAAAGGGGATTATAATCCGACGTTACAATTATGTATTGCGATTGCGAAAGAGCTGGATCAAACATTAAATGATTTATTTTGGGAGGAATAGATATGCATATATTACAATGGCTTTCGACTGATGAATATAAACAAAAGGTGATTTCCAGGATATTAGTAGAGGGGGCAATCCTTCAATTTATCCTTTCCTTTGTTGTGATTGCTGTCCATCTATATACAGACATGGATCCTCTATTTTTATTGATGATTCCTTTTGCTGTGTTTTTATTTTATTGTTTAGCTAGGTACATAT
>NZ_JBAEAP010000318.1:0-12012 GCF_056205495.1 Psychrobacillus sp.
AGCAAGAATCTCGTGTTCTTATGTTAAGCGAAAAAGCTCGCGGAGACGCTAACCCGATTTTATTAATCGACGAGGACGATGTAACAGCAGGTCATGCTGCATCTGTTGGTCGAGTTGACCCACTTCAGCTGTACTACTTGATGAGTCGTGGTATTTCTAAACAAAATGCAGAGCGTCTAGTAATTCATGGATTCCTTGCACCAGTAGTAAATGAACTACCAATCGAAGGCGTGAAGAAACAGCTGACGGAGGTAATTGAAAGGAAAGTTCGCTAATGCTCAATATAAAAGAGATTCGAAGCTATTTTCCAATTCTTAATCAAGAAGTTAATGGTCATCCACTTGTATATTTAGATAGCGGAGCTACTTCTCAAAAGCCGATTCAAGTCATTGAGGCTATTAGAAAGTACTACGAATTTGATAACTCCAACGTTCACCGTGGTGTGCATACACTTGGTAACCGAGCAACGGAAAGTTATGAAGGTGCCCGTGAAAAGGTTCGTAACTTTATCAATGCTAAATCAACGAAGGAAGTAATTTTCACTCGTGGTACAACTACTGCCATCAATACAGTGGCAAAAAGCTATGGGCTTGCGAACGTAAAAGAAGGCGACGAAATTGTAATCACGTATATGGAGCATCACTCGAACATTATTCCTTGGCAGCAACTAGCGAAGGAAACGGGAGCAACGCTTAAATATATTGACTTAGAAGAAGATGGTACACTATCTTTGGAAAAAGTCCGTGAAACAATTACAGAAAAAACGAAAATAGTATCGGTCGTGTACGTATCTAATGTATTAGGCACGATGAATCCTATTAAAGAGATTACTCAAATCGCACATGCACATGGAGCTGTAATGGTAGTGGACGGGGCACAAGCTGCTCCTCACTTGAAGCTTGATGTACAAGCGTTAGATTGTGATTTCCTTGCTTTTTCTGGACACAAAATGTGTGGACCTACGGGTATCGGCGTTCTTTACGGGAAAGAGGCTTTACTTGATGCAATGGAGCCAATTGAATTTGGTGGAGAAATGATTGACTTTGTAGGCTTACAAGAGTCTACATGGAAGGAGCTACCTTGGAAGTTTGAAGGTGGAACGCCAATCATTGCCGGAGCAATTGGTTTAGCTGCTGCTATAGATTTTCTGGAAGAAATCGGTTTATCTGAAATCGAAAAACATGAGCATGAGCTAGCTGCCTATGCTATGGAAAAAATGTCAACAATCGAAGGCTTAACGATCTATGGACCTCAGGATCCGTTGAAACGAGCTGGAATTGTTACATTTAATTTAGATGAAGTACATCCTCACGATGTCGCAACAGTCCTAGATATGAATGGTATTGCTATTCGTGCAGGACATCACTGTGCGCAGCCACTTATGAAGTGGTTAAAAGCTACTGCAACTGCTAGAGCAAGCTTCTACATTTATAATTCTGAAGAGGATGTAGATCTTCTCGTTGCCGGCCTACGCACTGCTAAGGAGTATTTTGGAGATGTCTTCTAATTTAGATCAATTATATCGACAAGTTATTATGGATCATTACAAAAATCCTCGCAATAAAGGTAGTATTGAGGATGGCGCATTGACAATAGACATGAATAACCCAACCTGCGGAGATCGTATCCACTTGACTATTCAAGTAGAGGATGGCGTTGTACAAAATGCAAAATTCGATGGTGAAGGATGTTCCATTTCCATGTCTTCTGCATCAATGATGACGCAAGCGATCAAAGGTAAAAATATAGATGAAGCGCTTAAGCTTTCTCAAATCTTTTCTGATATGATGCTTGGAAAGGAATATGACGATTCTATTGACCTCGGAGATATCGAGGCTTTAAACGGCGTATCTAAATTTCCAGCACGTATCAAATGTGCAACTCTTGCATGGAAAGCAATGGAAAAAGGCGTTTCAGAAGAAAAGAAATAAAATCAGAACGGAGGAAATACGATGGCAAAAAAAATGCCTGAAATTGGTGATTACAAATATGGCTTCCACGATAAAGACGTATCCATTTTCCGTTCAAAACGTGGTTTAACGAAAGATATCGTTGAAGAAATTTCCCGTATGAAAAATGAACCACAATGGATGTTAGACTATCGCTTAAAAGCATTAGAAATTTTTTACTCTAAGCCAATGCCACAATGGGGCGGAGATCTAGAGCCACTAAATTTTGATGAAATCACATATTATGTAAAACCATCTGAACAAACTGAAAAATCTTGGGATGAAGTACCAGAAGAAATCAAAGCAACTTTTGATAAATTAGGTATTCCTGAAGCAGAACAAAAATACCTTGCGGGTGTTTCTGCACAGTATGAATCTGAGGTTGTTTACCATAACATGAAGCAAGAGCTTGAAGACTTGGGAATCGTATTTAAAGATACTGACTCTGCACTTCGTGAAAACGAAGATCTTTTCAGAAAACACTTTGGTACAGTAATCCCTTCTTCTGACAACAAATTTTCTGCCCTTAACTCAGCAGTATGGTCAGGTGGATCATTTATCTATGTACCACCAGGCATAAAAGTGGATACTCCACTTCAAGCATACTTCCGTATTAACTCAGAAAATATGGGTCAATTCGAACGTACACTAATCATTGTTGATGAAGGTGCTTCTGTACATTACGTTGAAGGATGTACGGCTCCTGTTTACACAACTAACTCACTTCACAGTGCAGTAGTTGAAATTATCATCAAAAAAGATGCTTATTGCCGTTACACTACTATCCAAAACTGGGCAAACAACGTATATAACTTAGTTACAAAACGTGCTGTTTGTGATGCTAACGCAACTATGGAATGGATTGATGGTAACATTGGTTCTAAGCTTACAATGAAATATCCAGCAGTTATCCTTAAAGGTGAAGGCGCACGTGGAATGACACTTTCTATCGCTATCGCTGGTAAAGGACAACACCAAGATGCTGGTGCTAAAATGATGCATTTAGCTCCAAATACTTCTTCTACTATTGTTTCGAAATCTATTTCTAAACAAGGTGGTAAAGTAACATACCGTGGAATCGTTCACTTTGGACGTAAAGCAACAGGAGCACGTGCTAACATTGAATGTGATACTTTAATCATGGATAATCAGTCTACTTCTGATACAATTCCATACAACGAAATCTTGAACGATAATATTTCTCTAGAGCATGAAGCGAAAGTTTCAAAAGTGTCAGAGGAACAATTATTCTACTTGATGAGTCGTGGACTTAGTGAAGAAGAAGCAACTGAAATGATCGTAATGGGCTTCATCGAGCCATTCACAAAAGAACTTCCAATGGAATATGCAGTAGAAATGAACCGTCTGATCAAGTTTGAAATGGAAGGTTCTATCGGTTAATAAATTCAATTATCAAGTCGTTCCAATTGTGTGCGACTTGATTATCTTAGAGAAGGCGAACTTTATAGTTCGTCTTCTTTTTTTTATAGAAATAATACGTAAAAATTCCCTAATCACATTAGTGACTAGGGAAAAGTTAATTTAGTTATTCATATCTTGAATGCCAGGACTATGTTCATTTGGCATATCAGGCATTAAAGGTACTGGAAATCCTTTTGGAGGATCAACTACGGAAAGTGTGCCATCGTTCCGGCTCGGGGACTGACCTTGGAATATTTCGCCTATGCGAGTAGGGTCTAGCCTAAAGTTGAATTGTGCATTATGGTATCCCATCTCTACATATTTTCTGCATTCTGGGTATTTATTTATATCGTAGTTCGGTACAGGGAATAGCTTGCCCCAATCCACGCCTAACGTTTCTAAAGCTTTAGCAAATGCGTTTTGATGAGCATTATCTCTCACAATAAGGAATGCTAGTGTCTCTCTGAACGTTTTGTTAGAGCTCATTTCATAAATACGTGTTTTTTGTAGCACACCTGTCGACTCTAGGACAAGGTTATTTAGCAAATCGGCAATCAGGTTCCCATGTGAGTATACCCAAGATCCGTTCCAAGGGTTCCCAGCTGCATCAAAAGGAATAGATGCCTGTGCACCAATGATGAAATGATGTGGATTCGCATGTCTCGTAGCATCATTTAACGGTGCGTTGTCTACTCCAGCGTTACCTGGAACAGCGGATTCACCGGAATTATTTAGAAGTTGATTGATCGTGTTTTGTACTAGCTCTACATGTGCGATTTCCTCTAGGAAAATTCCGCGGAGTAAATCTCTAAATTGAGTGTCTTTCCCTCGGAAATTTGAGCTTTGAAAAAAGAATTGCATCATAGTTCTCATCTCACCATAATGGCCACCTAGTATTTCTTGTAGTACTCTCGCTGCTTCCGGATCTGGACGGTCAGGCATAATGGGGTTTATTAGTTCCTCTTTATAGTAATACATGCTAGCTCCTCTTTTCTGGATTCATATTAGATTATACTTTCGTGCATGTTTTATTTTGTACTAATAAAAGAGGTTTATTCATTAAAAAAAGATTTTCATTGAAAGATATCTGGGTTTATATAAACTAAGTAGTAAGACAATATAATTGTTTTGTGGGAGGAAATAAAAAAAGCCTTTAGCTAAGGAACTTTAACATCTAGCGCAACACTTTACAGATTATCTGCAACACTTTATTTTCCCGCAACAGTTCGAATAATATGCGCAACACCTTGCAGATTTCCCGCAACACTTAGTTTTGCGGAGCAATAACACTTTCCATCAACTCATTTTTTTGTCTGTTTGATGAGGGAAATGATATGATAATTAGTAATAATGAAGAGGTGGTTTGATGATTAAAATTGGGTTAACTGGTTGGGGGGATCATCCAGATCTTTATGTTTCTTCGTCTAGGGAGAAGCTGCAGGATTATAGTGCGCATTTTCCGATTGTCGAGTTGGATGCGTCGTTTTATGCGATTCAACCGCAGCGAAATATAGAAAAGTGGATTCGTGAGACTCCTGATAATTTTCAGTTTATCGTGAAAGCCTATCAAGGGATGACAGGGCATTTGAGAGGGGAGAATCCGTTTAAGTCCCCAGAGGAAATGTTTGAAAGTCATCGTCAGATGCTTGGGCCGCTTAAGGATGCGGGGAAGCTTGCGATGGTGCTTGTTCAGTTTCCACCTTGGTTTGAGTGTGAGAAGGATAATGTGCAATATATGAGAAGAATTCGAGAGGAGCTAAAGGATTTTGAGGTGGTCATTGAGTTTCGCCATCAATCCTGGTATCTTCCGGAGTATAAAGATTCGACTCTTCAATTTTTAAAGGATAATAATTTTCATCATAGTGTCTGCGATGAGCCACAGAATGGAGAAGGCAGCATACCTGTAGTGCCGGTTGCTACTTCTGATAAAGTGTTGGTCCGTCTACATGGGAGAAACTTTTATGGGTGGAAGAATCCAGGAAATAACGAAAAGTGGAGAGAAGTCCGCTATTTATATGATTATAATGAGCAGGAGCTTGCTTATATTCAGTCAGTTTGTGAGGTTTTAGCTAAGCAGGCTTCCGAAGTGCTTGTTGTATTCAATAATAACTCTGGTGGTCATGCTGCTAAAAATGCTAAAGCCTTTCAGCAAATGCTTAACATAGAGTTTGATGGACTTGCGCCTAAGCAATTAAATCTTTTTGAAGGAGATTTTTAAATGGAGTGGTTTTTATTAGTGCTTAGCGGTCTTTTTTCAGGGACGATCGGTGCCTTAGTAGGGTTAGGCGGTGGGGTAATTTTAGTGCCTGCTGTACTTTTCCTTGGTACCACGCTCGACTTAATCCCGAATATTACGCCGCAAAGTGTCGTAGGTTTATCTGTTGTTATGATGATTTTTATTGGTCTGTCTTCTACACTTTCATATATGAAGTCTAAGACGGTGGATTTTAAAAGTGGATTTATATTTTTTATAGGAAGTATTCCGGGAACCATTTTAGGTGCTTGGGTAAACAAAGGATTAGATCTCCCTTCGTTTAACCTATACTTTGGTATATTGCTTGTCATTTTATCCGTTCTTTTACTAGTTCGTAAATATTTGAAGCCGGTGCAATGGTTTGTCAAGCATGGCAAGAAGCGTACCTTTGAGGATGGGGAAAATACATATGTATATGGATATCCAGTCTGGTTTGCACTAGCTTTAACCTTTTTTATAGGTTTTGCCTCTGGATTATTTGGAATCGGTGGAGGTTCGATGATTGTGCCTGCCATGATTCTATTGTTTCTGTTTCCTCCTCATGTGGCCGTGGGAACTTCTATGTTTATGGTATTTTTATCGTCCATTGTCAATTCTGCAACGCATATATCTTTAGGAAACGTACCATGGCTATATACGATACCTGTCATTCCTGCTGCATATATTGGAGCAAAGATTGGTGCTAAGCTGAATAAAAAGCTAAATTCAGAAACGCTTGTTACAGCACTTCGAATAGTACTGCTATTGCTAGGAATAAGATCTATTATAGATGGGCTGTTTTAATAAAGGCGAGCGATAGCCCGCATAAAAAAGAGGTGAGAAAGCTGAGAGAGACCATTCATATTTATCATACAAATGATTTGCATAGTCATTTAGAAAATTGGCCGTCTATTCATCACTTTCTCTCTGAAAGACGTAAAGAGCACGCAAGCGAAGCCTCTCTTACTTTAGATATCGGCGATCACGTGGATCGTTCGAATATATACACGGAGGGAACGCTTGGGAAGGGAAACGTGAAGCTCTTAAATGATGCCGGATATGATTACGCCACGATTGGAAACAATGAAGGGATCACATTGAGTCACGAAGAATTGGATTCGTTATATGAACAGGCCGATTTCGAGGTTATAGTTTCTAATTTTACGGATTTAGAAGGGAATATCCCTAGGTGGGTGAAGCCTTATAAAATTCATCAGACGCCCTCTGGAATTCGAATTGGGATTATAGCTGCTACTGCGGATTATAGTGTTTATTATGAAAAGCTTGGGTGGAGATTGCAGGATCCTCTTTCTAGACTGCAGGCCGTTGCTGAGCAGATTTCTCCTCATGTCGATATCCTTATTTGTATGTCTCATTTAGGAAAGTCCAAGGATGAAGAACTATGTGAGTTGATACCCTCTCTGGACCTAATTTTAGGCGCTCACACGCATCATTTGTTCGAGGACGGGAAAATGATTGGGAATACATTGCAGGCCGCTACAGGGAAATTTGGGATGTATGTGGGCTATGTGAATTTAGAGTACGATCATTCCTTGCAACGTGTTGTTTCTAAAAAAGCAGTTGTATTTCCTACAGCTGAGCTGCCTGTCCCTAAAAATGCAGGGCACACAAGGAAAGAGTGGGAGAAAATTGGAAAAGAACAGCTATCTTATGCTGTTTTTCATAGTAATTCAACCTTAGAGAAAGAATGGTTCAACCATTCAAGTTTAGCGAACTTCTTCGGCAAGGCATTGCTTTCCTATACAAATGCGGATTGTGCCATGTTCCCAGCAGGGATTTTCCTGACGGATTTGCCTAAAGGGCCAGTAACTGCATGGAATTTACATCAATGTCTGCCACATCCCATCAATCCATGTATTGTTACACTAAGCGGAGCAGAGCTACTTGAAGTGATTGAGCTTGCCAAAAATGAAAAATGGCCTACCTTAGAAGTAAAAGGTCTCGGGTTCCGAGGAAAATATTTGGGCGCCATTTTGTATGAACGGATTGAAGAAGATGTAGATGGGAAACCACTCATTAAAGGGGAGCCGTTAATGTTAAACGATACGTATAGGCTGGCGACGCTAGACATGTTCACATTTGGATTTTTCTTTCCTTCTTTTAAGACCGCGAAAAAGCAATATATTATGCCGGAAACTATACGAGATGTTGTAAAATGGTATGGAATACAGGAAGAGAATAAATGTAGGGCATAATAGACCTCCTCGTTACATAAAAGTAATGAGGAGGTTTTTTCGTTGTTTTATCGCAAAAAGAAGAAGCGTTTCATATTTTTTAGCACTCAACGCAAATTAGCCATCTTTTTAACATGCTTTTTATTGTCAGTGGCTTACGTATTTTATTACATAAATGCGCAACTGACCCCAACCTATCTACAATATGCTGAAGTGCAAACTAATAAGATTGCCTCTATGGTAATAAGTAAGGCGATCAACTCGCGTACAGCAAATGTTCTAGATGTAAACGATATTATTGAAGAGGTCCCTTCAGATAGTAAAAATATGGTCACAACTAAATTCAATACAGAAATTATTAACCGAGTGCTATCTGATACAAATAGTTTGGTTCAATCTCATCTAGAGCAAGCGGAGCAGGGAAATCTTTCTAGTCTTCCTTACTTGGATGATATTGAGTATGATAAGCAAACAATGGAGGATCAAGGCGGGGTTGTATTCTTTGTTCCGATGGGGCAAGCAACGAATATTCCCTTAATCGGAAACCTTGGTCCGAAAATACCTATTCGATTCCATGTGATCGGAAACGTTCAGTCAAATGTGGTGCCCACTATTACCGAGTTCGGTATTAATAATGCGTATGTAGAAATTAGTATCCACATTAAGGTGAATGTACAAATCATCGTCCCGCTTGCTAGTAAAATGAGTGTTGTGGAACAGAATATACCGGTAGCTATGGGTCTAGTACAAGGGCAGGTTCCACACATTTATACAGGTGGGGATGGGTCGGCTGCTCCATCGGTGGAGGTACCTATACCGTTACCGGAAGATTAAAAAAACTTCATTTTTCTTAAATTACTGTTAGAATAGATAAAAATGAATAATAAATAGGTAGAGGCCGCATTGCTTAATAGTATGTTACGGGAGGGTGACTCCGTTGATCGTAATAGAAAGGAAGTTTTGCCGAAACTGAGTATGTCTAGTCAATGGATGCTTAGTTGGGGTTATTTTGAACAAGAATAACACTGTCATTTATATGGGGACATGTAAATGGGGAGCTACACAAGTGAAATAAAGTGTTATAACTAAAATTTCATGTATAAGCCAACCTATAAAATACTATAGGTTGGCTTTTTTATATTTAAGGAGGAACAGTTTTGGAGAATACAATTTTTTCGTTAGTGCCACCGCTACTGGCTATCATCATGGTTTTAGTGACTAAAAGAGTTTTGTTATCCTTAGGAGCAGGTATTCTTTCTGCAGCCTTACTAGTAGAGGAATTTAGCCCTGTTGGATCTTTGTTAATGTTATGGGATTCCTTTAAAGTCTCTTTTTGGGATGGGGGATTAAATGTATATAATATTTATATTTTATTGTTCATTCTCTTGTTAGGTGTAGTAACCGCTTTTGTCAGCCTGTCAGGAGGAAGCACGGCTTTCGCTAATTGGGCGATCAAACGTATTAAAACAAAAAGAGGCTCTAAACTATTAACAGCCTTTTTAGGAATCATTATTTTTGTGGACGATTATTTTAATGCATTAGCAGTAGGACAAATTGCAAGACCAATTACGGACTCGCATAAGGTTTCACGTGCAAAGCTAGCCTATTTCATCGATTCTACGTCTGCACCGATATGTGTAATCTCACCAGTTTCTAGCTGGGGAGCATTTTTGATCAGCCAGCTAGGTGTTATTTTCACAACACATGCTGTAACAGAATACACTCCGCTAGAAGCTTTTATCACAATGGCACCAATGAATTTCTATGTTATAGCTACTTTAGCGATGGTGTTCTTTGCCGCATGGACAGATTTTGATTTGTTTGAAATGAAGAAGCATGAAAAACGTGCGAAGGAAACAGGAGTATTATTTGATCCAAATAAAACAAATCCGGGAGATATGGATGGAGATTTTCCTGACAATCAGTATGGGAAGGTTATCGATTTATTGCTTCCAATCATCTCTTTAGTAGTGGTGACGTTAGGGTTGATGTTCTGGACAGGCTATCAGTTGTCCGGTGGAATTTTAGATATATTTGTCATCTTTGAAAACACAGATGTTCCTTTATCGTTATTTATAGGTGGATTGATAGCAAGTATTTTATCCTTCCTGTTGTACGCGCGCCAATTCAAGGTTAACCCAGATGCTAATATGAGCTACGTATGGAAGGCTTTACGTACAGGTGTTCAATCTATGCTTCCTGCCATTATGATTCTTGTATTCGCATGGGCATTGTCTTATCTAATTACAGCATTAGAAACAGGTGCATTTCTTGCAACGATTGTTACAGAAAACAATGTTCCCGTAGGTATTATTCCAGTTCTAATGTTTGTGCTGACGGCCTTCATGGCTTTCGCTACAGGTTCTTCGTGGGGGTCGTTTGGAATCTTGCTTCCAATTGGTGCAAGTATTATCATGGCAATCGATCCGCAGCTATTGCTACCAGTATTAGCAGCAGTATTGGCAGGAGCAGTTTTTGGAGATCACTGTTCACCAATTTCGGACACTACTATTATGTCAGCTACAGGAGCTGGAGTTAATGTTATTGATCATGTGATGACACAGCTGCCGTACGCAATTATTAGTGCAATAATAGCTGCAATCGGATACTTAGTATTAGGATTGACAGGCTCTGTCATGATAGGATTAATAACAGTAGTAGGAATCCTCATTCTATTATTTGGGTTTTGGACCCTTAGTAATAAAAGTGGGAACAAGCATTCTATTTAGCTTTTTTAGAAGGTTGTTTGAATTCAAATAATATGGTACATTGACAACAGTGAAGTCAGATTATTTGAAATGGGGGATGGAATCGTGACATCATGTAAGCCACCAAAAGAACAGCATGAGCGCAAGCCTGAATGGCTCAAAATAAAGCTAAATACGAATGAAGATTATAAAGGCTTAAAAAAACTAATGCGCGAAAACAATTTAAATACTGTGTGTGAAGAGGCAAGATGCCCTAATATTCATGAGTGCTGGGGATCTCGTCGTACAGCTACATTTATGATTCTTGGAGCAGTTTGTACAAGAGCATGTCGCTTCTGTGCAGTAAAGACTGGACTTCCAAATGAACTAGATTTAGCGGAGCCAGAACGTGTGGCAGATTCAGTAGTTATTATGAATCTTAAGCATGCTGTAGTAACGGCTGTAGCAAGGGATGACTTAAAAGATGGCGGCTCAGAGGTTTTTGCAGAAACGATCCGTGCAATTCGAAGAAAAAATCCTTTTACTACAATTGAAGTGCTTCCTTCGGATATGGGGGGCATTGAGCAAAACATCCGTAACATTATGGATGCGAAGCCAGATATCCTGAACCATAATATTGAAACGGTACGTCGATTGACTCCAAGAGTTAGAGCACGTGCACAATATGACCGTTCATTGGAACTATTGAAGCGTGCAAAAGAAATGCAGCCAAGCATTCCTACAAAGTCATCGTTAATGCTAGGTTTAGGGGAAACGTTTGAAGAAATCATTGAGGTTATGGATGATTTACGTGCAAATAACGTTGATATTATGACAATTGGTCAATATTTGCAGCCTACGAAAAAACATTTAAAGGTTCAAAAATATTATTCTCCAGCTGAGTTTGGAGAATTGCGTAAGATAGCAATGAGTAAGGGCTTTTCACATTGTGAGGCAGGCCCACTTGTTAGAAGTAGCTATCATGCAGATGAGCAAGTAAATGCTGCTGCGAAGCAAAGACAGCAACAAGGTGAGGAATTACTAGCTGTTCAAGAGTAATAGCTAATGGATGGTGAATGTATGATAATAGCAGAAGGCTTCACTTATGAAGTAATAGAAGATTACCGAGAAGCATTTAAAGAAGAAGCTTTTTTGGAGCGTTACAGTGAGATTTTAACAAAGTATGATTATATTATGGGAGACTGGGGATATGGTCAGCTTCGCCTAAAAGGGTTTTTCGAGGATCGTAACCAAAAGGCAACATTTGATACGAAAATTAGTACGATGAAGGATTATTTGTACGAGTATTGCAATTTTGGCTGTGCTTATTTCCTTGTTAAAAAAACAGGTGTGGCTCCAAAACCAGTAGTTTTAGAGCTAGTAAAAGATAAACAAGAAAACCTTGAGCAGGATCAGTTATGATCTAGCTCAAGGTTTTTTTCTGTAGTAGAGTTATCATGAAAAGTAGGGTTCTGAGTCATAATAATACCCTTTGGCTTTCTGCAGAACAAGCTTCTTGAGGTGAG
>NZ_JBAEAP010000319.1:0-7106 GCF_056205495.1 Psychrobacillus sp.
TCGTCAGGATGCATTGAACTTTATTCAGCCAAGCAAACGTGTAACCATTAATATTAAGGAAGCAGTAGACGCAAGTGACCGTGCATTGAAGGAAGCTGGTATCACCCTCAGTGATTTTGCTAAAGGGAACGAGAAGGCGAGAGAGCGTATGGAGGCTCAGTATTCTATAGCAGCGACATATAATGGTGTTGTGCTAGGTACTGATCATGCTGCTGAAGCTGTCACTGGTTTTTATACTAAATATGGTGATGGTGGAGTAGACTTAACTCCAATTTTCCGTCTCAATAAAAGACAAGGGAAGCAATTACTAAAGCATTTAGGTGCTCCTCAGCATCTATACACTAAAGTTCCGACAGCCGACCTTGAGGAAGATCGCCCAGCTTTACCGGATGAGGTTGCACTTGGGGTGAGCTACGATGATATTGATGATTACCTAGAAGGTAAGAATGTGTCTCCAGAAATAGAAGAGAAAATCGTTGGCTTCTATGATCGTTCTGAACACAAACGACAATTACCGATAACAATTTTTGACGACTTCTGGAAATAAATAAAAGCATGGAATCTCTTATCATAGAGACTCCATGCTTTTTGTTTTGATCAGATATTTTGAGGCTACTGAAAAAGTAATTTAAATTGTTTTATCTTCCTTTTTTGGTTATGCTTATACTGTATTATAAAAATTTTCTAACTAATCATTTAATGATAATTTTGGGGGAAAGCAGATGAATGAAAAATTACAGATAGAAGCAATTATTTCTAATATAGAAAAAGTAATGATAGGGAAGAAAGACATTGCAGAATTAGCAGTTGTATCCCTTTTGGCAGATGGACATGTATTGCTCGAGGATGTTCCTGGAGTGGGAAAAACCATGATGGTTCGTGCGCTAGCTAAATCTATCGGGGCAGATTTTAAAAGAATTCAATTTACTCCTGACTTATTACCATCCGACGTATTAGGAGTCTCCATATATAATCCCAAGGAAATGGAATTTGAGTTTCGACCAGGACCTATTCTAGGGAACATTGTGTTAGCAGATGAGATCAACCGTACGTCCCCGAAAACACAGTCAGCGTTACTAGAAGGTATGGAGGAAGCTTCCGTTACAATTGATGGCATTACAATGCCGCTTCCAAAGCCATTTTTTGTCATGGCTACCCAAAATCCAATTGAGCATGAGGGTACATACCCTTTACCTGAGGCTCAGCTAGACAGATTTTTATTGAGATTAAAGATGGGCTACCCTAATCAACATGAAGAAATTGAAGTATTAAATAGATTAGAGCATGCATCTCCTATTGATAGCCTCCAGCCAGTAGTTTCTCTTGAAGAGCTTATTCACCTGCAGGAACAAGTAAAAAATGTTAGCGTAGATTTGACAATGAAGGGATATATTGTGGATTTAGCTAATAGAACACGAGTAGATACTTATGTTTATCTTGGAGTGAGCCCTCGAGCATCCATTGCATTGATGCGTGCCTCTCAGGCCTATGCCTTACTACAGGGCCGAGATTACGTGATTCCAGATGATATTCAATATTTATTACCATTTGTTTTTGGGCACCGTGTTATTCTTCGTCCTGAGGCAAGGTATGATGGTATTTCTTCTGAGGAAGTACTTTCCCGTATTGTTAAACGAACTCCTGTCCCTATAAAGAGGAAGGTACACGGATGATTCAGCGGGCAGAAGGATTAAAGAAGTATAAAGGTTTTATTGGTATCCTTCTTCTCTTGGTGGTGGCATTTGTGTATGCAATGTTTCAGGGGGGCTTCGTCAGTTGGTTTCTTTTTTACCTCATTGTTCCTCTCTCTATATACTCAATTCTACTGTTTTTTTACCCACTCTCTAAGATAGAAGCAGAGAGGATAATTGAAACACGAAAAGTGTATAGCGGGGGAAGATTTTCTGCCACGGTCAGGGTGACAAGAAATAATCGTTTTCCTCTGTTGTTTGTGTGGTTTGAGGAAAGGGTCGGACCTTCTCTGAGGCACACAGGGTCAAGGAGACAGCTTGTTTTTTGGGGAATAAAAAAAGAGTTTACCTGGACGTATGAAATAGAACATATGCCACGCGGTGAGCATGTATTAGAGGGGACAACAATTGAAGTAAGCGATCTGTTTGGATGGATGAAAAAAAGTATTTTTATTTCGAATCCAAAAACCTTACTAGTCTTTCCGAATCTAACGGATATGATTTATATTCCAATGGAAACTAGATACGATCAGGGAGCAGCTGCATCAAGAATTCAGGTGATGAAAGATACGACGATGGCAACAGGGGTACGTTCCTATCAGCCTGGAGACCGAGTTTCTTGGATACATTGGAAGTCATTTGCCCGTACCCAAACTCTTAAAACTAAGGAATTTGAAGATCGTCAATCTCAGGATTTGTTCATCTTAATCGATCGAACGTTGACTCCTATGTTTGAGGACGTCGTAGATTTATCTGCCTCTATTATGCAGGCCATTGTTCGCCATCAAGCGAGCAGTGCTTTTTTATCTCTTGGAGAAGATCGTTTCTTCTTGCCAAATGTAGAGAATGAGACCCAGCTACATCAAGTCTTATATCATCTAACGAAAGTGCAACCTGATTTAAACAAGCCTATTGACCAAGTCATATCTCAGGAGCCAGCATTAGCTCAAGCAACTTCGTTATTATATATAACAAGTGAGCTAACACATGAGTGGATTGATGGGATAAACCGTAACGCAGGGAACCTACGTTTATGTAGGTGCTTTGTCGTAAAAAACAAAAACGAGAAACCAAATAAAAATGAAACTGCACTGTACCAATACGCGAAAAGTAGAGGAGTAGACGCTCATAATATTACAAAGGACCGTTTTGCCCAAGCGTTTATGGAGGTGAATCGTTCATGAAAGATAACTACTTACAAGGAATCATTTCCTTCCTAATTTATACGTTCACCTGTTTTTTAATAGTAGAATGGTTGAAGCCGGTTATGGAATTGACTAATACCGACCACTTGTCATTGTTTGTCATATATCTGTCTGTATCCTTCTTTTTTTACTTTATAAAGCTTAACTGGAAGTTTACGATACCGATAAAGCTAGTGTTTATCAGCTGGACTATTGTTTATATCTACACGGATTATTCTTTTTTTTCAAGAGATTCATTGAGTTATTTAAGCCAAGAGCTCCAGCACAATATTGTCTCTATTTTTAGCCAGGAATGGGGAGCAATAACAGACCCGTTTCGGACCTTTTTGTTTTTTGTCCTACTTTGGATGACTACCTATTTACTAAATTACTGGATCACCATTAGAAAGTCACTTTTATTGTTTATCATACTGACCGTTTTATTTATAACTATTTTAGATACATTCAGTCCATACAATGCTAAAAATTCTATAGTCATTACTTTAATATCTGGGTTTATTATTATGGGGTTACTCTATATTCAAAAATTATTAAAAGAAAATCAAGTCTCCATTAAAGGAACCTTTGTCACAGCTTCTATTACTAGCTTAATTGGGTTAGTAATGATCAGTGGTATAACGGCTTATGCAATGCCAAAAGCAGGTCCTATATGGCCCGATCCCGTCCCTTTTTTCACTACCTCAACACTTGAAGTGGATGAGCGTGAAGGGAATGGAACTAGTGTAAATGGTGTGAAGAGGGTTGGCTATGGAGAAAATGATGAACAGCTGGGAGGAGCCTTCCAAAGTGATGATACGCCTGTTTTTTGGGCAAAGACAGATACCCCGCAATACTGGAAAGTTGAAACCAAAGATACTTATACCTCTAAAGGTTGGGTACAATCCGAGGAAGAGACACCTTTACTAAGCTTTGGGAGTGGAGAACTATTTGAAACGGATTTCCCACCCGGAGCAGAAGAATATACGGAGGAAGCTAATATAATGTTGGCGCAAGAATTTCCATTAATTCTTCAGCCTTATGGTATGAAAAGCATACAAACGAATGAAGAAGCTTTGTTTACAAGTAATCCACTAACCCAAAAAATTTCTGTTCTTAATAGCAGTAATTCTGTTCTATGGGATTACAATGTGACATTTAGTGAGCCTAGTTATAGTCTTAAAGCGATGCGGGAAACCTCTGTAGAAGATTTAAGTTTGGTACCTGCTGAATTGCAGCGATATTTACAGCTGCCTGACACACTACCAGAGAGAGTAAAGGAGCTTGCCGTCAGCATTACGGAAGATCGGATAAGTCTCTATGATAAGGCACTTAATATTGAACGCTATTTCAGAGGAAATAACTTTAGCTACAATCAAACGATGGCTGCGGTTCCAAGGGGCGACACCGATTATGTAGATCAGTTTTTATTTGAAACGAAGGTAGGCTATTGTGATAACTTTTCAACTTCCATGGTTGTCCTTCTTCGCTCCCTTGATATCCCTGCACGATGGGTTAAAGGGTTTGCTCCTGGAGAACGAGCGAATGTAGAAGGTCTTGGAAGTGTTTATGAGGTTACGAATAATAATGCACACTCGTGGGTAGAGGCTTATTTTCCAAAAGTGGGATGGATAACATTTGAGCCAACCATTGGCTTTTCCTCAAGTGCCAATGTTATATACGATATAGAGTCACAGACTGATGAACCTCAGACTCCAGAACAGCAGGAGGAGAAACAAGAGGAGCAAGCTGCAACAGGAAAAAATGATGAAGATGTTTCCTTTAGCTTAACGACCTTCCTTCAAGATACTTTAGAATGGATCTTGGAAAGAAAGGCAGCTATCATTTGGGGTCTTATAATTCTTGGGATCATAAGCCTGTTTGCTTATAGCCGTCGTGGAAAGTGGTTACCTAAGGTATTAATACCAGTGGGTAGAATGCGTAAGAAGGATTGGAACTCTTTCGAGAAAATGTATCATCAACTTCTACAGCAGCTAAGTCTCCATGGAATGCGGAGAGAGCAAGGGCAAACCTTATTGGACTTTGCTAAAAAAGTGGACAAGGATATCGGTACCAACCATATGACTGATCTAACCAAGGTGTATCAACAGGGCTTTTATGGGAACAATAAAAAGGAACTTAATTATGCGTCGATTAGAGAAAGTTGGGAATATTTAATCAATCGTATAAGCGGTTGATTTTACCCTCAACAACCTGTAAACTGAAGTCAAATTAAATTTGACCAAGTTGCCCTCGTATATGTCCGATAATATGGTTCGGATGTTTCTACCAAGTTACCGTTAATAACTTGACTATGAAGGTGAATGCAGTCATGTCTTTTTTAAGGACATCTGCATTCACCTTTTAATGTAGAAAGCAAAAACGCGTAGAAAGAGGAACTTTCGCACGCGTTTTTTTAATACGTATTGGGTTTAACGGATTGGGATAAATATATATAGAAGAGGTGGAATGCATATGTCTTCAACTCCATTGTTGAAAGAACAAGAAAAAATTGTCGTTCTAGATTTCGGCAGTCAGTACAATCAGTTAATCACTCGTCGGATTCGTGAGTTTGGAGTGTATAGTGAATTACATCCCCATACTGTAACTGCCGAGGATATTAAAAAAATGAACGCCACTGGTATCATTTTTTCAGGTGGACCTAACTCTGTATATGATACGAATGCTTTTCATATTGATGAAGCAATCTATGATTTGAATATACCTATTCTGGGAATTTGCTATGGTATGCAGTTAATGGCTTATCAATTTGGCGGAAAAGTAGAAAAGGCTTTTTCAAGAGAATACGGTAGAGCTGAGATTGACATTAAGAATCCGACAGCATTATTTGGCGACCTTCCTTCTAAGCATGTAGTTTGGATGAGTCACGGAGATCACGTAACTGCTGCACCAGAAGGCTTTGAAGTGATTGCGACAAGTCCGTCTTGTGATGTTGCTGCAATGGCAAATGTTGAAAAAGGCTTATATGCGGTACAATTCCACCCAGAAGTACGTCACTCTGTATATGGGCTAGAGCTACTTCGCCAATTCGTATTTGACGTTTGTAAGTCAAAAGGCGATTGGTCAATGGAAAGTTTCATTGAAATGGAAATCGAAAAAATTCGTGAAACAGTTGGGGACAAGAAAGTTCTATGTGCGCTAAGTGGTGGAGTAGATTCCTCAGTAGTTGCAGTTTTAATCCATAAAGCAATTGGTGACCAGCTTACTTGTATGTTCGTAGACCATAATCTACTTCGTAAAGATGAAGCAGAAGGTGTAATGAAAACCTTCTCTGAGGGCTTCAATATGAACGTTATAAAAATAGATGCGCGTGAGCGTTTTATGAATAAATTAGCTGGAGTTTCTGATCCAGAGAAAAAACGTAAAATTATTGGTAACGAATTTATTTATGTGTTCGATGATGAAGCATCCAAGCTAGAAGGCATGGACTTCCTTGCACAAGGGACACTATACACAGACATTATCGAAAGTGGAACAGCTACCGCTCAAACAATTAAATCTCACCATAACGTTGGTGGACTTCCAGAGGATATGCAGTTCAAACTAATCGAGCCTTTAAAAACTTTATTCAAAGATGAGGTTCGTGCATTAGGCTCAGAGCTAGGTTTAGCTGATGAAATCGTATGGCGCCAACCATTCCCTGGTCCTGGACTAGCTATCCGAGTTCTAGGAGAAGTAACAGAAGAAAAACTAGCAATCGTACGTGAGTCGGATGCAATCCTACGCGAAGAAATTGCTAAAGCAGGTCTAGATCGCGATATCTGGCAATACTTCACTGTACTTCCTGATATCCGTAGCGTTGGTGTAATGGGTGACGCAAGAACCTACGATTACGCAATCGGTATCCGTGCAGTTACCTCTATAGACGGTATGACATCTGACTGGGCACGTATCCCATGGGACGTACTAGAAAAGGTATCAGTTCGTTTAGTAAACGAAGTACCACACATCAACCGCGTGCTGTATGACATTACGAGTAAGCCACCAGCGACGATTGAGTGGGAATAGGATTGAATTACACTTAGAAAGCCTGATTTGATAGGTTTTCTAAGTTTTTTTATTTAAATAGAGACCAAAAAATGTTTAAGTAATAATTTTTAAAAAATGAAAATAAAAAGTAAAGACTTGTGTAGAATAGCATATAAATGAGAAAGAGCAAAACAACTAGTTACTGTAGGTGGTAAAAAGTAGTTTTAGAACAATAATAACTGTA
>NZ_JBAEAP010000320.1:0-9643 GCF_056205495.1 Psychrobacillus sp.
CCGGTTGACATAAACAAAGGGGGCAATAATATTTTTTTAGCACTTGCTGGTTTTTTTGCTGATTTTGCCCGTAAGGTTGTTACTAGAATCCCCATACCTAGCGCAATGACTGTTGAGACAATAATCATAACATTGGCCGGAATATTTTCTAACATTGGTATTCCCCATATCTTTTAGTTTCTTCATTTTGTAGATTTAATATATGTCTGTTACATTGCGTAACACATTGATGAGTTGGTCCGGATCAAACGGTTTAGTGATGAAATCCTTTGCTCCGTATTCCAACGCATCGACAATAAGCTTTTGCTGCCCAAGTGCAGTAATCATTACTATCCTGGCTTCTGGAAATTCTGCAATAATATGCTTTACTGCTTCGAGTCCCGTCATCGTTGGCATAGTAACATCCATTGTGACTACATCTGGTTTTAACTTTCTATATTGCTCGATAGCCTCAAGCCCATTAGCGGCTTCGCCCACTATCTCAAATGGATAATCATCTAGCATTCGTTTAATCGTTGTACGCATGAATACTGCGTCATCCACTACTAAAACTGTCGGCATATCGTTGCCTCCTTATTTAAAATCCAGTAAAGTCTCCAAAAATAGGGCTTAATATACGAATTATATAAGTTAATCCGTCGAAAAACAATAGGATCCCTAAAGCAATCATAATATAGCCACCGACTTTAACAATCAGATTACTATTTTTACGAATCCAGTTCAATCTAGTGATAAAGAAGGACAGAACAAAGAATGGGATTGCAAAGCCTAGAACATATGCAAGCATATACCAGACGCCTGAACCAGGATTAGATCCAGCTAGTAATAATACAGACGCTAGAATCGGACCAGTACAAGGCTGCCAGCCTGCTGCAAAAGCCATACCTATTAAAAAAGTCCCTAGGTACCCAGATGGTCTGTTTTTAAAATGTAATTTTTTTTCTTTCATTAAAAATTCCGGTTTAAAAACTCCAACGACTATTAATCCAAATACAACGATAAAAATTGCACCAACTTGACGGATTAAGTCATCATACTGGATAAAAAATGTACCAATTAACGATGTGGCAAACCCTAATGCGATAAATATAGCAGAGAAACCAAGCAAGAAAAATAATGTATGTAGCATGCCTCTTTTTTGCATTAGCTTTTTATCTGTTTTAATTTCTTCTAGTGACATACCAGTTATATAGGATAAAAATGCAGGATACAACGGTAAAGTGCATGGGGAAATAAAGCTTAAAAACCCAGCACCGAACGCCAGTAGTAAGTTAAGATCTGTACTCACGGCAGTCTTCCTTTCCAAATTACTGTTCCTATCGTATCAAATTTCCTTTACTTTTACCCTATTAAAGCTTGTGACAGCTTTTTGAATTTTTTATGCTATATCCTCGACTACCCCATTTTGAAGCAGGTACATTTTGTGATATAGACCTTTCTCATTCAATAATTGCTGATGCGTGCCTCTTTCTACTATTTCCCCATGGTGAAGAACGAGGATCAATTCTGCATCTTGAATTGTACTTAGACGATGCGCAATAGCAATAGTCGTTCTGCCTTTACGCATTTTTTCTAAGCTGCTTTGGATGGCAACCTCGGTCTCAGTATCGATATTTGCAGTTGCTTCATCTAAAACAAGAATCTTAGGATTCGTTGCGATAGTTCTTGCAAATGCAATTAGCTGTCTTTGACCACTCGAGAACGTAGAACCTCTTTCCGACACCTTCTGCTTATATCCATTTGGTAACCTTTCAATAAACTTATCGGCTTGCACAAATTCAGCTGCTTCTCTCACTTCCTCGTCAGTCAAATCGTGACCGTGAAGTCTTATGTTACTCTCAATATCCCCATAAAAAAGGAATGGATCTTGTAGCACTAACCCCATCTTGTTTCGAATTTCAGCAGTCTGAAAATCTTTTACAGAATGCCCGTCAATTTTTATATCTCCATGTTCAAATTCATAGAAACGCATAAGTAGATTTATAATTGAGCTTTTCCCGCTTCCAGTATGGCCTACTAATGCTACAGTTTGGCCTGGCTCAGCAGTAAATGAGATATTCTTTAAGACATCCGTTTTTCCATCATAGGAAAAAGTAACATTTTGAAACTCTATTTTCCCTTTGTCAATCGTAGCTGTTTCCACATTTTTCTGTGTAGGCGCCAAATCACTCTCGTCTAACAGCTTAAATACCCTAGAGGCAGCAACAATGGCTAATTGAAAAATCGATAACCTTTGCATCACCTGGTTGATTGGCTCAAAAAATCTATCTATATAAGTAACAAAAGCATAGATCACCCCAACCTCCACGATATTATCCATGGAAGTGACTCCAAAATAGCTGAGGAGAATAATAATTGCTAAAGCATATACCATATCGATTGCTGGTCGCAGTAACAGGCTGTCTAGCTTAATATTTCTTCTTCCAGCCTTCCAATGTGATTCGTTGATATCATTGAACTCATCCTGCAAACGATCTTCCTGTCTAAATGCTTGAATCATAGTCATCCCTTGTAAAGACTCTGCCAGCTTTGCATTCAGCTGACTTAGTCGTTCCCTTAAGTCCTGGTATACTACTGAACTGTATCGACGGTAGGTAATGATGATTACAAACAAAATAGGCAATAAAATGGTAGTAATTAAAGCAAGCTTTACGTTCAGTAAGAACATAGCAATATAGACTCCAATAACTAGAAACCCACTTTGTACAAAGCCTACTAATACACTAACAAACATATCCTTGATGGCCTCGGTATCATTGGTAACCCTAGATACGATGCTACCTGCAGGAGTCTTATCAAAATAACGCATCCCTAGACGATGAACTTTCGAAAAGACATCAATACGCATCTGTTGAATGATTTTTAATGCAATCTCTTGGAACTTTAACAATTGGAAGTAACTTACAAGAACATTTCCAATTTGGATAAATATATATCCCAATGCCAGACCAACAAGTGGTCCAGTAGGAAATTCTCTTGGTGTTAAATAATTATCCATAAACGTTTTTATTAGATATGGTCCAAGGATATCTCCAGTAACCGTTAATATTAATAAAAACAATGCAAAAGCAATCATTTTTTTATGTGGTTTTAAGTAGGTTAGCAGTCTTTTAAGAACTAGCCATTGATCTTTCCCTGTAAGTGTTGGCTGTTTTTCATTCATCAGACGTCCCTCCCTTTTTCCACAAGATTCTCTAATTGCTGTAATTGATACATTTCATAATACATTCCTTTTAGTTCCATTAGCTCTTCATGCGTCCCTTTTTCTATAATAGTACCTTCATTCATCACAATAATCTGATGAGCATGCGCAATGGCACTTAAACGATGGGAAGTAATAATAGTCGTTTCATCTGTACGACTTTTCTTCAAGGATTCTAATATTGCTTCCTCTGTTCTCGCATCAACAGCCGAAAGAGAATCATCAAGTATTAGTAATTCTGGCTTCATCATCAAGGCACGGGCAATAGAAATACGCTGCTTCTGTCCACCTGATAACGATACTCCCCGCTCTCCTACTATCGTGTTATAGCCGTCCGTAAAGTGAAGGATATCTTCGTGGATATTGGCCAATTTTGCTGCTTCGTAAATTTCTTCCATCGTTGCATCTGCATTTGCGAACGCTATATTACCAGCAACTGTCGTAGAGAATAGGAAGTGATCTTGAGGAACATAACCAATCGCCTCTCTCAAACTTCTCTTCTTATAGGCAACTATGGAATGGTCGCCATACATAATATGACCGCGGTACCCTTCAAACTCTCTCATTAACAATTTTAAAATTGCTGTTTTCCCAGAGCCAGTCTTCCCTACAATTCCTAATGTTTCACCTTGCTTTAGGGTAAATTGGATATTGTGCAAAGCAACACGATCGTCACCAGTAAATTTGAAATCTTCAATATTAAATTGAATATCACCTTTAGGCTTTACATCTAGTGCTCCTGCATGGTCATCGATTTCAATTTCTTCCTCTAATATATTTCTTATCCGATCATAGGAAGCTCTTCCACGCTCTACAATATTAAATAGATAACCAAATGCTAGCATCGGCCAAACTAGTAATCCTAAATAGGATGTAAAAGCAAATAGGTCTCCAATACTCATCTCATCAGCTAATATAAAACGTGTTCCAAACACAATAGACAAGAAGAAACACATTCCCACGACTAAAGAAATCGTTGGGTCAAATAAAGAATCTACCTTGGCTACATGCATATTTTTAGAGACAACTTCCTTTGATAGATTAACAAAATCGTCTGTATCTTCTTTTTCTTGTCCGAATGTTTTAATGACTTTTACCCCGGAAATACTTTCTTGAGCTTTATCATTTAAACTAGAAAAAGCCTCCTGTGCAAAACGGAAACGTTGGTGGAGCAGCTTTCCATAATAACTAGTAGAAATGGCCATCAACGGTAATGGCAGTAAGGCAATGATTGTAAGCTTCCAGTTAATTGTAATTGCCATCGCAGCTATAACAAAGCCCCCCGTTGCCAAGGAATCCACCAAGGTTAAAACACCTGATCCAGCCGTCTGTTGCACTGCAGACAAATCATTTGTCGCATGTGCCATTAAATCTCCAACCCGTTTTTTCTGGTAAAAGGAAGGAGCCATTTTGGTGAAATGATTAAATAGCTTTTCTCTTAATAACCTTGCGAGATAAATAGAAGAGCCAAAAATCATAATACGCCAGTAATAACGTAGTACATACATCCCTATTGCTGCTAAAGCTAAAATAGTCAGCCATTTAAATAAAAACTCGTTAGTAAGTGTCCCCGCATGAATCTCGTCTACTACTAACCCAATAATTTTTGGTGGAAAAAGCTGCAAAAATGCAACAAATAGAAGCATTAAAACGCCAAATAAATATTGCTTTTTCCTTTGTTTAAAATACCAGCCCAACTCCAAGAATACTTTCACTATATTTCCCCCATATTACAAATTAAGACTTTACTAGTTTAGCAAATGTTTGAACATTACGAAAGATGGAAAAACAAAATAATTCGGAATCTGAAGTATTTTGTTAAATAATATCATTTGTGTTCGTACAAGAAATTATAAGTATGATACATTTAACAAGAAAAGCGCAAGCGCCTATATCTGCCCCGACAGGCAAATGGAGAAAAGCGAGGAGGCAGTTCCTCAGCCACCGCAGCTTTTATTCATTTGACCCCGAGGGGCAAGGCGATGAAGCTAGACATCAATTTACCTACAGGTTCAGAATTTTATAATTCCTAAACAATAAAAAAACATAGGAAGGCGGCATAAAAATGTTCGATGACAAGGTAGTAATCATCACAGGAGCGGCACAGGGGATTGGTAGAGGAGTTGCACAAGCATACGCAGATAACGGTGCTCATGTGATTTTAGCTGATAGCAATGAATCCCTTGGTAGAGAAACGGAGGAGTCTCTTTTACAGCAGGGGTACTCTTGTCTTTTTATAAAAACGGATGTCCGAGTGGAAAAAGACGTTATAAATTTAATGGAACAAACTTCAAAAGAATTCGGAACGATTGACATACTGATTAACAATGCGGGAAAATTCCAACCGAAATCACCTTACGACTTATCATTGGATGAGTGGGATGACGTCATTCATACAAATTTACGAAGCGTTTTCCTTTGTAGTCGTGAAGCGGCCAAGATCATGAAAAATAATGAATACGGTGGTTCCATCGTATCGATGGCTTCTACAAGAGCTTTTATGTCCGAGCCCAACTCCGAGTCCTATGCTGCTACTAAAGGCGGCATTATTTCGCTGACCCATTCCTTAGCAAGCTCCCTCGCCCAGGACAACATTATAGTCAATTGTATATCTCCTGGATGGATTGAAACTGGAGATTATAACGACCTCCGGGAGGCAGACCATGCTCAGCATTTCTCGGGTCGTGTAGGAAAACCAAGTGATATCGCTAAGGCATGTCTATATTTGACGGATCCTTCTAACAACTTTGTAACAGGCACAAATGTAACAATCGATGGTGGCATGACAAAAAAGATGATCTATGAGGCATGAGTCACTCTTTTAAACTAGTAAAATCCTTTCATTCTTTTTCATAAGAGAGTGAAAGGATTTTTATAGTTGAATCAATCTCGTAATTCCTTTTTATAAAAACGCACGAACAATTAAAATATAGTTATAAAATTTATAGAATTTTTAGTAATAACGTAGAATTGATTTCCGCTCTGGCGGACGCTTTTTCGTGGGGTGAGCGATAAGCCATCACCCGTCGCTTTCGCGCGCGGTTGTAATGTCTTATCTGTCTCACTCATCCCACTGGAGTCGCCACCTGCCGCTACAATCAATATAAAATAAATTGTTCGTGTTTGATTGGTAAATTGCTATTTATGAAATTGACTAGTTCGCTAGATTATTTGAAAATTCCATTAGGTAATGCCTTCACTTCTATAATTATTACTGGCAATAAAACGTAAAGCTACTTTTCTGTAAAAGTTATTATGTATGGATTGCTTAGGGCTTATAGGGAATCAAAAATGTCCACCTGTTAACGTATAATGAACGAACTCTCTATTTTCTCCATCTCTGTAATAGGCCTCTTCCTTAGCTTGGACCTTTTGAAATCCATTTTTCTCTAAAACCTTTTGTGAAGCGATGTTGTTAGCTGTGGTTTTAGCATCCACTTGATTAATTTCTTCCCATGAAATGGTTTGTAACAACAATGCTAATGCTAGACTAGCAATCCCTTTCCCTGAGTGCTCTGCTCCAATTCTGTAGCCCAAATCCGCCTTTTTTTGTTGTTTATCAATATCTATTAAATTAATACGTCCTATTATAGATTTCCCTTCCTTGATGAGAAAAAAATAGGATTCTTCCCTAGCTTGTTCCTCTAACAAAGCAATATTCTTCCTCATAAATATTTCGTGATGATAGTAATCTTCTCCTCTTGAAGGTACTGTCTGTTCAAAATAAGTCTTGTTTTTGGATTCAAAAAGATATAGCTCTTCTATGTCCTCCATCTTTAGCCTTTCAATACTAATATTCATTTAAAAACTCCCTCTTCCTGAAGACGAGCTATTAATTGCTTTGATTCTTATTCAACAACTGTATTCGCTCTTTTTCTTCCTGTTTATCAATGTATTCAAAAAAGCCAATTTGGTTTTCCCATGGATCCATAAAAGTGGCCCATTTAGCCCCAACTTCTTCCCTCGAGTGAATTTCGAAGTATTCTACATTAAGTTCCTTCATCACTCGTTCACGTTCTGCAACCAAATCCTTCACAGCTAAACGCAACGGACCGCTCCCCTTTGCTGAAATGCCTTCCGAAACCTGAAGCCAACAGCCTGAAATTACTTCCCATTCTACAAACCCATCATGAGGAATAAGCTCTCCCTCTCTTTTTAACAATGTTTTATACCATTGATGACCTTTTGTGAAATCAGATACTCTTATTTGGACTGTCATTTCAAAAAACATTAGCATTCCTCCAAATTTAACTTGATTGTATGGACCTTCGTTTGTTATTTACTCTTTCATAAGTTTATGATGGGTGGACCACTATCTCGTTTGATGAGCAGGGATCTTTTCTTCCCAAACACATAAGAATCGCTCCACTCCTGGATACTTTTCACCAAGACTTGATACTGCAAATCCGTAATGCCGATAAAAACCTACCGCTTCGTAGTCTGTTTCCGCTGTTAATCGATGAACCCCTAGCTCCTGCAAGACATAATCTATCATTCTGCTTCCTAGCTTTTGATTACGACTATCCGGGGTAACTGCTATATGCTTTATTTCTGCATGATGTCTCTCTATCATTTCTATTCCTATACATGCAACATAGACGTCATTGGTTTTCCAGCCATAAAGCGTTCTTGTTTCTATTTGTTGATACAGATTATATTCTTCTCTTACTCTTTCAGTTGATGTGGCATGCTCTAGTAGTTTAACAATAAGCCAATCTATTTTATTTTCTACAATTTCATTCAACTAAATATCCACCCCTTACTGTCTATCCAGAGTTCTGAAATAATGATGAAATTATTACTATGCTTTACTTTTTTGCATTATTACGAAGCAATTGATCCATGTGAGAATAGGTACGGATAACAGGATAATTAAAGAGCTATTTGTCAGCTTCACAAATACCTTAGCATCCATTGCATACAAATTAGCCGCGGCTATTCCTAAAAAGCACACATTTACTATACAGCTTGTCAGCATTGCCTTCCGTCGACCCCACCTTTTTAACACAAACAAGGATAAGAAAGTTGAAACTATAAAGGTTATTACTATTATTAGCGCGACAATTAAATACAGAGCTTTCACCCCCTAGTTTTAATAATTCTTTGTTTATGTGCAAAATACCTTCCTTATCCCCAAAGACTTCCATTGTGTTTAACGCCGTTTAAGTCCAATTTCCCGCAATCCCCAATCAAAACAAGAAAAGCGCAGGCGCCTATCACTGCCCCCACATACAAATGGGGAAATACTCGCAGGTTAAAAACCTTCATAAAAACAGCGTTAACTGAAAACTTGAATTGGGAATTAGATTCAATTTATGAAATAATAGATTTATATTAATTTATGAAGGAATGATGATAATGTACGTAGAAAAGATTGCATCTGATACTTCATTACAAGAGGCTTTTGACATCAGAAAAAGTGTGTTTGTTGAAGAGCAGGGTGTTCCTTTAGAGGATGAATTTGATCAATTTGATCAGTTGGATGGGCAGTGCCAGCATATTTTAATGACCATCGATCATAAAGCAGTAGGTACGGGTCGTATTCGAGCGGTCGATGGAGTAGGAAAGCTAGAACGCATCTGCATTTTAGAGCCATTCCGTAAACTCGGATTAGGAAAAGTCATTATCCATTCCCTTGAGGAAATAGCGAAGGATATGAGTCTTTCTAAGGTTAAGCTTCACGGTCAAACGCACGCCGAGGGCTTCTACGCGAAACTCGGTTATCACACAGCCTCCGATGCTTTCATGGAGGATGGTATTCCCCACCTTTTAATGACCAAACAGTTAAATTAATTAGCTATGTTAAAGGTAAAGGTTGATTTTAAATACACATAAAAAATGAGCTAGGATATTTCCTCCTGGCTCATTATAAATTCATTCCATTGTGCAGCTGCTTGAGACAAAATAACACCTACTTTGTGTTTAGTAAAGAGAGCTGTATTAACTGCTCTATATTTCATTAAAGCATCCGTTAGTTCAACAAAAAGACTTTATTCGGAGGTCATGTATCTGAAACAACTGATGCCTTTTTTGTTTCTTTGACTTTTTGGGTACTAAGGACAAAACTAAGAACTGCTGCAATGCTACAAACATACGGAAGGAAAGAGTATCCCCATTTAGAAATGACAAAACCACCAATCATTGAGCCAAGGGTAATACCAATATATAAAGCGGTATTATTCCACGCCATGACAATTCCTCGTTCGTTTGAATATTCAACCGCTAATCTTGCTTGGTATGAAGTAAATCCTGCATACCCAACTAAAGCCCATAAGAACAAGAAGAAATAGATCCAATCACCTGATGTGAAGAATATACCTAAACAAACAAATATTAGAGTCAAGAACATGAGCGTAACTTTCGATATATTCCTTTCTCCAAATCTATCTGTTAATTGTCCACTTATAAGACTTCCTAAAACAGCTCCGATACCATAAAAAG
>NZ_JBAEAP010000321.1:0-2342 GCF_056205495.1 Psychrobacillus sp.
CTCATTTACTTTTTATTATTTTTATTTTTTTGTAATAATTTGTTAAATTACCTGTTTGTTAAGTAAGATTTTTAAACCAAGTCATCATTCTAACAACTTGAAAAGGTTCAAACCAAGTAACTAAAAATAGTAAAATGATAAAAGTAGTAATTGATATATATTTCACGCGTCCTTTTTCTCTTTTAGAGATCGCAATAAAACTAAATACAGCCCCCATTAATATTAAAATAACTCCAGTAAGTACAATAGGTTCCACGTAGCCATCTATTAACCAGTTAAATATAAAGAATAGAATCCCAATAAACATAGAAACTATTGAGCTTATACTGAATCGTTTCATATATAACACCCCTATTAGTTTAACTCCTAAATATGACTTTAAAATTTCATAAAAGTTCCAATTCTTATTCAACTAACCTTTTGCTTTAGATCAATAAAAAAGGCATTACTCCTACTTAAAGTAATGCTCCCATAAGGTAAACAAGAAGATCATTCAATTAAAATAAGTTTATATTGGATATGTTCCAAAGCATTTTTTAGATTAATATCATATCCTGTTGCCCGTTTTCCATACCATCTAACGTCCCCTTATAATCCGCAGCTTACTTTAGTTCAATAAGAAAAAGGGTTTACACATTCTTGTAGCTAGCAGCTGTTAGCTTAAGAAGAACTTTTTACTTCCTTCTTCATTTTCTTACGATAAAAATAACGCCAAAAATAAAAGACAGTCCAGACTATTACTAATACTAACAAACGAATATACTGATATTTTGGTTCACCATAAAATATAAAGATGCTCCCTATAATAAACGTTGGTACCATCAAATAGAACCACATTCTTACTTCCTTATTTTTAAAACTTAATTCAAATCGTTCACTCATATACTCCCCCCCTTTTATAACTTTCTTCATCTATCTTTTCCTCTAATACTTTTGAAAAAAATTAAGGTTCCTATTTAAAAAAGATAGATATAAGCAATTAGAACGGCAATCCCTATTAATATCTTAGCAATACACTTAAAGGTATTTTCCTCTCCTTTTATTAAACCTACTCCCCAAATTACAAACCAACCAAATAGTGCTAAAGCAATCCCTAAATCCCTTAAGACATTCATGTCAGATGCTGCAACGGAGCCTGTAAGATATACGAGGAAACCAATAAAAATGGGTATAATTCCTAAAATAGATAAAGGATTTCTCAACTCTTTTTTAACCTTTATCTGTTTCTCATTCTCCATTTTTCTGAAGGAATACCAAGAACCTAGACTAGGTATTGTCCATATAAGCACTATATATATAACTTGATTTAAACTCAATCCATCACCTCTCCTGTCACCTGGATTGCCATACACAAAATGTCATATTATGGAACATACTTTAAAAACAACTTTTAACTAACCTACTCCTATACTTTAATACGGTTGAAGTAATTAGAAGTTTCAATATTAAACATATTTATCATTTATACTTCGTAAACATGCATTTGGCATGTGAACCGTACGAAAATTCAACCCTAGCCATATACAAAACAAAAATAATAATAAGTATTAAACGTATCAAACAGATGAAATGTTTATCCTTTAGCGTAAACAAAAAAGACTATAGACAATTTCAAATTCGTCTATAGTCTGAATGGATTTACGTATGAAGTTTTAAATAAGGAGTTAATTATCATAAAAATGTAACCAAGCCTCATGAATTCCGCCTGCACAATTTTTAGTTGCTCTAAATAATTGGGAGTGATCTTGAATGGCTATTAGCTCTGGTTGTGCATTTGCTACTATAACAGATGGATATCCAAGACTTATCATTTCTTCATCATTACCTGAATCACCTGCAATCAATATGGATGCTTGATCTTCTACATATTTTTCAATCACGTATGTCAAAGCAGATCCTTTTCCACTGGCCTCAGGGAGTATATCAATATCCCTTCCTGAGCTAAAGATAAATTTGTGCGATATATTAGCTTGTAGCAATTCTTGCTTGAGCTTTTCAACACTTCCCTCATCTTCTTGCGCAGTATAAGAAATCCTAGATTCGTCTGGCAGCTTTTGTGGAACAATAGTTGGATAATGAGAAGCGATTTTCTTTATAGCCTCTGGATTCCAATTTTTCTTCATTAAAAGATTCCATTCTTCATCTGGTTTAAGGTCATTGCCTATATATATGCCTGTTCCCACATCCGAGATTAAAATACTCGGCATTGGAATGTTAGCCTCTTTAATAAGTTCTAGGGCTGATTCCCGATGCCTTCCTGTGACATAAACTAAAGTAACTTTCTTTTGTAGACCTTCATAATAGGTAAGTAAGTCTTTTAAGTGTTTTTCATCACCAACAAG
>NZ_JBAEAP010000322.1:0-1780 GCF_056205495.1 Psychrobacillus sp.
CCCAATTATGTAACTTCCTTCATATTTTTGTACTTGCCATGAAACAAAACCAATCTTCTTATCATCGTGAGTCAAAACGGTCGCATAACGAGTGTTTCCAGATTGTATGTCTTGGCGTATTTCATCTGTAGTCGCATAATCCTGAGAACCGCGTGCCAATGCGCTTACCTTTGATGGACAGACCCACTTTGAGAATAAAGCATAATCTTCCTCTTCCAGTGCTTGCAGCTTAACAAAATTCCCTTTCATGGTTAACCTCCTAATATACTTTTAATCTACCTTTAATCTACCTTTATCATAAAATAGTAGGGGGCCAAAAGAACCCGTATTTCACGCAAACAAAAAGCCTGACAGCAATAGTCAGACTTACATGGATATTTGATGATTTTCCTCAAGCATACTAAAACGGTAAGGCAACGTCTTAATGTTTGCTTTTGTAATTTTGACTGCTAGACCAACTCTGGAGTTCACTTCTAATTTTTGTATGCAGGATGCGATATAGTACTCTACAGTTCTTTTACTAAGATATAAGGTATCTGCGATTTGCTGGTTAGTTTTATCATTTATCAACTCCTCAACCACCCTTAATTCCATCTCTGTCAGAAGAGTGGGGATATCGTTGAAATTTTCTGTGAACGGTGTAGGTTTCGGTGCATCCCACATATGAAAGAATAAATTCTTTAGTTCACTCGAGAGATAGCTCCCCCCATTTTCTATGGCTTCTATAGCTGGTATAAGTTCTTCTGGCCTTTCCTTTTTTAAAATGCCCTGAGCATGCTTTACAAGAGTGATTAAATGTCTTTCTTTATTTCCTACCATCACGATTGATGGTATCTTTCTTATGGTCAGATTATCGATATATTCACTCTTTAGTGTATTGACAATGGATAAATTAAATTTTCCTAAGAAAAGATCATCCCTTAATAAGGCCTCATTATTTAACAAGTGTAGCTGACAATCACTTCTATAAGATAGGGCTTTATAGATTGAACCAATACTTTGATTTTTATTATTGTCAATAATTAAGATTTTTTTCATTTGTCTTATCACCCTTTCAATGATGTGGCTTAATTGGCTCATTTATATCTAGTACCTCTATACCATTAACCGGTGAATTTATTTCCAAGACATTTTCTATACCAATAATTAATAGAGATAGACATGCAACCACCAAGAACTTTTTCAATACTTTCATACCACTTCAACCCCCATATATATGTTATAGTTCCATTATGTTCCATTATTTTGTGACAATGAATAAGTATTTTCGCAAGGTTTAGACACAAAGGTAAGGAAGGATGGTAAAACCATGGATGAAATAGGTCTAAAAATTATGTACTACCGAAATAAAAACGGTTATTCAAGACAATATTTATCAGAAAATATTTGCGATGAGTCTACTCTTTATCGAATCGAAAAAGGTTTACAACTCCCTAGAATTGACATCCTCCAAAAATTTTGCGATCGACTGAGCATTCCCGTAAACTATATCCTTTCCGACACAGAAGAAAATTTCACAACCTATAAGAGTAAAATCAAACAACTTTGTAGAGAAAGTCTATATCAACAAGACTTTGTCACCATGCAGTTTCATATGGAAGAAGCTATTGAATACATGAAAAAACATTCAAGTATAGAAGATAGAGCCTTTCAAAGATTCATTAGCTGGCTCAATGGAGTGCTGATTCATAAGCGTGATCATCACCCAAAGAAAGCAGAAAAGACTTTTAGAAAACTCCTATCAAACAAAAAGGTTATTAATGAAATGGATATTAATATT
>NZ_JBAEAP010000323.1:0-3105 GCF_056205495.1 Psychrobacillus sp.
CAGATTCTCACACCATTCGATGAAGATATGGTACAAATATTGCATAAGGAAATGATGGATCAAGGTATTCAGTTGGTGGTAGGCGATGGCTTAGCTGAAATTAATTTGTCCTCGATTACTTTAAGCTCTGGCAAAGTAATAGAAGCGGATATCGTAGTATTGGCAATTGGAGTTCGTCCAGAGACATCACTTGCAGTTGACGCAGGGCTGGAAATTGGTGAAACAGGTGCCATTAAAGTAAATCAAAATTACCAAACAAATGATACAAGTATATATGCAGTGGGTGATGCAATCGAAGTATATCACCGCCTAATGAATAAACCGACACGTTTAGCATTAGCTGGGCCAGCACAGCGTCAAGCACGTGCAGCTGCAGATTATATTTATGGTATTCCTAATGCAAATAAGGGAGTAATCGGTTCTTCAAGTATTCAAGTGTTTGATTATGCAGCTGCCGCTACAGGATTAAATGAACGTACTGCGAAAGAAATTGGCATTCCAGTGGATGCAGTATACGTAATTGCTCCAGATAAAGTTGGGCTGATGCCATCCAGCAATCCATTACATTTTAAATTGATTTATGAAGTTCCTACTGGACGTATTGTTGGTGCACAAGCTATCGGAAAAGGTAATGCAGATAAGCGTATCGATGTGATAGCAACTCTAATTACAATGAATGGAACAATTGAAGATTTAAAAGACTTAGAGCTTTCTTATTCCCCAATGTTTTCTACTGCTAAAGATGTTGTGAATTTAGCGGCACTGGTGGCAACGAATATGATGGCAGGACGTTTTAAACAAGTACGTGTAAGTGAAGTACGTTCATTAGTTGAATCGGGAGCTTTTATTGTAGATGTGCGTGAGCCCAATGAATTTGCAAATGGAGCAGTGAAGGGTGCAAAGAATATTCCTTTAAGTCAGTTACGAGAGCGCATGCATGAGATTCCAAAGGATATCCCTGTATATGTTCATTGTCGTTCAGCACAGCGGAGTTATAATGCTGTCATGGCATTAGAACATAGCGGTTATGATAAAGTTTTTAATGTTTCGGGTTCATTTTTGGGAATAAGCTTATACGAATATTTTAATGACCAACAGCAACATCGTGAACCAATCGTGACGAAATATAATTTTAAATAGTGATTTCACCATTTGCGGATTGGGCTACCTTTTTACATGAAGGGAGATGTTTATGACTTATATAACCTTGGGGCAATTTTCAATACCCATTGCATGGATTGCATTTTTTATCGCTATTCTCTACAGCGATTTTAGAAACAAAAATAAAGATGATCAGACTGACAAAATAATTAGTCATCTTTTTTGGTTTTACGTTTTAATCTGGAAATTAAGTTATATCCTATTTTCCTGGGAAAGCTTTGTCCAAGCACCTATGTCATTTCTATATTTTGATGGGGGTTTAAAAGGAAATATATTAGCCTTCATGGTGATGATAATTGTACTTGTGAAGCATCGAGTGGGAATTGAGTGGGAGGTGCTATGGCAATATTGGACCCGCTTTGTAGCAGCCCACCAATTCATAAACTATATCTTAATGGAGCAATGGGTCATTGCAATTATATGGTTAGCACTATTAGTTTTACTCGAAATGAAAGAGAAACAGTGGATAATAATTGTTCAGTGGCCAATTATTTTATGGGTAAGTGGATGGATGGACGCACTAGTCATAGCACATTTATTGGTCATTTTGTCTTTAATTTTAAAAAAGAAAAGCTATCAGCAAATTGCTTTAATTGGTGTACTTAGCTTAATGGCTATGACAGTGACTGATTTACGTTCGACCGTTTCCACATCTGACAGAGATGCAATCGATTTAAATACTACCTCAAATGATAGATATATTTTATCTGAGAAAGACCAGAAGCTCACAGTGGTGAATTTCTTTGCGACTTGGTGTCCACCATGTCAGGCAGAGATGCCACATTTACAAAATTTTGCTGAAGAATTACCAGATCAAGTAGAATTGATTGGGATTAATTTGACTGACCGTGATAATGGTCCGAAGGCATTAGCAGAGTTTATGGAAACATATGAAGTGACATATCCCATGTTGTTAGATGAAAAGGATCGGTTTGGTAAGTCCTATAATATTGTTTCTATACCCACTACGGTAGTTCTAAATAAGGATGGGCAAGAGCTAGAACGGATTATAGGGCCGGTAAGTGAAGAGGTTTTACGAAATTTAACGAACAAGTATAAATGATTTATATCTTTAAATTATGGGATGTGGCCCTCTACATCCTATAACTTTAATATTCTTGTCTCTCGCAATTGAGGTCCAAAGCTTTTATTCTTTTGTGTTGACATATACCCTATGGGGTAGTAATATGTGTTTAGAACAAATATTGATTAAATGAGGTGAGATGATGCAATATGATGCGAAGGTTACAGCAAGGATGAAAAAAGTAGAAGGCCAGCTTAGAGGTATACTACGTATGATGGAAGAAGAAAAAGATTGTAAAGATGTGATTACACAACTAAGTGCTGTTCGTTCTGCTGTAGATCGTACAATTGGTGTTATTGTCACAGATAATTTAGTTGAGTGTTTATCTAAAGAAAATGTAGAAACTCTTGATAAAAATGCAATGGTTAAGCAAGCAGTTGATCTATTAGTAAAAAGTCGATAAGACTTTTTATTTTTACAATAAAATATACCTATACGGGTAAGGAGATAATTATGGAAAAGAAAAGAACAACAATTGTTTTGTTTAGTGGTGATTATGACAAGGCAATGGCTGCCTATATTATTGCGAATGGTGCAGCAGCTTATGACCACGAAGTTACTATTTTTCACACGTTCTGGGGAATTAATGCGTTACGTAAGCAAGAATCAGTTGCAGTAAAAAAAGGATTTTTAGAAAAAATGTTTGCTAAGATGATGCCACGAGGTGCTGAAAAGCTTGGTTTATCAAAAATGCAAATGTTTGGGATGGGTCCCAAAATGATTAAGCATGTAATGAATAAGCACAATGCATTAACGCTAACACAGCTTGTGGAGATGGCCCAAGAGCAAGATATTAAATTAGTAAGTTGTAGGATGACAATGGATTTACTTGGGCTTCAAAAAGAAGAGCTATTAGATGG
>NZ_JBAEAP010000324.1:0-2483 GCF_056205495.1 Psychrobacillus sp.
CTCTGCTTTAGCACTTAACATAATAATTGGTATATTTCTTTGCTCTCGAATTTTAAAAGTAGCAGAAATTCCATCCATTTGAGGCATCATGATATCTAATACAATGACATGAACCTCGTTTTCCTCTAGCAACTCCAGTGCTTCTATCCCATTTCCTGCCTTCAACACTCGGTAGCCTTCATTTTTTAAATAGATTTCTATTCCATCTCGTATATCTTGGTCATCATCCGTCACTAGTACAGTAAACTCAGGCATCTCTTGCTACCTCCTCACGTTTGCTTTCTTATGATTCTTATTGTAACCTTCATTTCTTAACATTCCAGCAGTATAATTCTGAAGAAAATCTTAAGAAATTATTTTGTTTATTTATATATTGTTGAACTATAAGGTTTTTGTAAGCTTAACTAAATTATCGGCATAATAAAGTGCATTCAAAATAAAATGAAAATTTTCTTTTCACTCCCTCTAATGAATCAAAAAATCCACCTACCTTTTTACAGGTTGGTGGATTCATTACATGTTTCTTCTATAGTAGTGCAAAGCTCTAGGTCAATGTCCTGGTAACTTATATCGCTAATCCGTTCTATATAAGAATTCACTACTTCACCAGAATATTTTTCAAATAATTCATTTACTAATTGATCTAGCTCTAATTGTTCCTTCGTTTTGCTCATGATTAGCAACTCCTTAGTCCATAATTGTTATATCTACAATTTCTTCTAGCTTAATAGGTATTAAATAAAATGGATCGTGAAGATGAATTGTCCTATGCTTTACATCTATTTCTTCAATAGTCCCCCTGTTATAAATATAGTGACCATTTTTCCAGCGTTTGATCTTCGTATCACCTTTAGACGTATAGGCTAACTCAAGCGTCTCTGAGATTATGACATAATCGTATTCGGTTAATACTGGCTTAGGCTCTTTCTTTACCTCTTCATAATACTCACGAAGTAGTGAGACATGTTCTGGAAGCATCATAGATGTCCCCCATTTAATATTTCGACGAGGATCTAAAGGATATTTAGATTTTTTAATCCCTTCAAAAAATTTATCATGAATATTCATATAACCTCACGTTCCTTTTGGAGAACGGGAACAAATGCTAACACATTTTCTATTTTAAAGATCCTTTTCGTACCTCTTAAAAAGCAATAAGCCTGGAAGGAGTCCTTAGAGACACTTAGCACCTTAACTCGTCTCTTACTGATTTCCCCATTGTGTTTCATGTAAATCATTTCAGATAACTGATTGGCTTTCATTGACTTCAAAATTATTATGCGCACATTTGTTCCCTCCTATTACTTTTTAGTATACGAACATTTGTTTGTTTTTACAACTTGAAATTTCAGGAAAATGAAATTTTAGCAAACAAAAAAAACGCCACTATGGGCGTTCTAAATATTTCAAGTCACTCTGTTTAGTTATCCATCTACTTTTTATATTTTTCGTTCAAATCATTAATTACTTCAATGGCTTCGTCAACATGCTCGACATCAATAACTTCAATATTTAACTTTAACTCTCTTTGAAGGGTCTCTGCTTCTTTTGCATTTTCGCTCGGTATAATCATAAAAGGAAAATCATATTTTTTAACATTTTGTAGTTTTTCTCTCAAGCCTCCAACAGCTAAAACATTTCCCTCTGCATCAATGGCACCTGTAATAGCCAAACGTAGACCATTTTGTAATTCACCTTTTATAATGAGTTCAGTTAACAGCAAGCATAGCCCTGCACTGTCTCCTATCCCTTTATCATGCTTGAAATATTCTGTAAGCCTTGCTTCTTCTTTACCAAAGTACAGTTTTAAGTTCTCTCTCATCTCTTCCTTCGGCGTTTTTTTAAGTTGTAGCCACTCAAATATTGTCCTGTTCTTATTTTCGTAAAGAATCTCGTTCCTTACTTTAGTAATTGTTATGACCTCTTGATCAGGGTACTTCCTTAAATACTCCTGAGCCTCCTGTTTGCTTTCCATGTTATCTAAAGCTTTGTAAGAAATAGCTACTATAAAGATTCCTGAACCTTCTACTGTCTGTCTTGGTTCTACATATAAGTTTGCTACGTATGTTTTTGTAACGAACCCTAGAAGCGGAAGCTCATAACAAAATAGAAGCAATAGGATCGCTAGAGAAATAGTAAGTTGTTGTTTGGTCTTCTGTTTTCTTCGAAATATGAAGATAGAGATAGTTAGCATAAATAAACTAAGGAGCAGTAAAACTAAATACGAGATACCATCTATAGCATCTCGAAGGAATAAACCTAGTACTAGAAGATAAAAAACGATAGTTATAATCACGGGGATAACATTTAGAGATCGAGTATAATTTTTCGATATAGTGGTCCAGCTCCTTCTTAAAAGTCTATACTAGTAAAGGGAAAGATCCTTTGTTAAGTTATGCATATGATTATGTAAGTAATGATATTCTTTTTCATTAAATGCCATATAAGGGGCTCAATTACAGTGTTTCCAGATAAATTTAGAA
>NZ_JBAEAP010000325.1:0-7264 GCF_056205495.1 Psychrobacillus sp.
CATTCAGTGAAACCAATGGTAAGCATAAAGGATATGCGACCACCTGAAGTGTTGGAGGCTGTGCACGAGATCAAGGAAAGAAGAGAGAGAGCTATTTTGAGTACTACAAGTAACGCAGAGATTGCTGCGTCTGTTCATACGCCAGATAAAATAGAAGAGAGAGTAGTAGAAATCTCATCTGCTACTAATCAAACAGATGAATCTAAGAAACAGCCAAGCAAATATGGATCTTTATTCCTTCAAAAAATTAAAGGCCTACAAAAGTCTTCTAATGAAACGGTAGTAAATGCAAATGAGCTCGGCAACTTCCAGAGTTATATGCATGTAGAAAGAAAAATAGAGAGGGACACTGTAGCAAAGCTAGAAGAGATGCAAGCATCTAGTAGTCCCCAGCTACTTTTACTACTAGGAAGTGTGGGGGATGGGAAAAGCCATCTTTTAGCGTATCTGAAAGCTACGAAACCTAATCTATTCAACAATGTCTATATTCATAATGATGCTACGGAGTCCTATGAAAGAACGAAGCCTGCTGAGGCAACGCTGGAGCGTATTCTCTCTCCATTTGAGGATGGCTTTGTTCCTAAACAACATATCGTTGTGGCAATAAATTATGGTAAACTACACAACTTTTATTTGCTACAAAAAGAAAAGGGTCAATTCCAATTGTTCACGAGCTACATTGATTCCTTAAATATTTTTAATAAGACTAAAAGTGATAAGAAGACCGATACATTTGAAAGCTTTCACACGGTAGATTTCTCTAAGGAAAAATACTATAGTATCAGTGAAAAGGGAGTATATTCAACCTTCTTCTCCAAAATACTTGAAAAAATTACAGCACCTGAGGGTGTTAATGAAATATATCAAGCATGGCTGCAGGACAAATCAAATAACAAATGGACGATGGCTCATGAGAATTATTTATTATTGATGAATGAACAAGTTAGAAAAAGAATAGTAGAGAAGATAATACATGTCATTATAAGAAATAAGATGATAGTTTCTACGCGAGAGTTTTATAACTTTATTGTAGATTTGATAGTACCCTCCGAGATATTGTTAAATCCACAAAGCACTGCTTTTTCGTTGGAAAACTCCTTACCAAATTTACTGTTCAATCATCCAGAAAGATCAGCTATTTTATTTGGATTAAATGAGTTAGATCCCGTATTCATTAAAAATAGCTTAAATGATGAATTGATCGCTAGTATATTCATGCAGCCAGATCTATCCACATATTTATCGAGTGTAATAGGTGTAGACGGTAATATTCCTTACGATAATTATTGGAGAAATGCCATTTCTTTAAACGAACATTTAGAAGTGGCCCGTTTTGTCATTCGTTTGAAAGAATTATTAAATGAAAACAACGAGCAATCAGATTTTAGCCACTTTGTAAAATACCTGTATGCCTTTTATAAAGGTACTGGGGAAGTCATCGAGGAGGTATTCCCGCTACTTGAAAAGGTAGTTTACCAATGGAAGGGATCCCCACGGGATTCATATGCGTACATTACGAATAATTTGAAGAAGGAATTTAGAATGGCGATCCCTATGAATTTGGAAAGCACATTAGATATGGATCTGTATGGTAGTGTCGAGGAGGGTGACCTACATGCCTCTAACCACTATATCACTCTAGGCTTCAATGATATTAACTTTGATTTAGATTTAAAGCTTTTTGAAATTTTAAGACAGGTAAGCAATGGTCATAGACCTAACCTACACGAGGTAGGACAAGCCATACAATTTGAAGATTTCTATAATAAGCTCATCAAGTATTTTGAGGATAAAGAAAAGAAATTACTAATGGTACATGTACCGACGAATGAGTATTATGAAATTTCTAAGCCTAAGTTTTCAAAAGCAAAATTCGATGTAAAGAAGGTATAGCATGATTTTCCAATTAGATTATCAAAGAATTAGAGACTTTGTGGAAAAGAACGGAGTATATACGTATCGTCGTCGAGAAAATACGTTTGTGCTACCTCTCCCTACACGTAAACCAGAGCGCGCTAAGTTTGAAAATGGCTATGCAGCCATTGTTGGAGCGACGATGCGCGTACTAGATGGTGAAAGTATAGAATACGAGAAAAATGAAAACTCTATTGATGGAATCTTAGGAGAGGGAAAATTTGATTCTGATGAAACAACGGAAGTATTTAAGCTGTTTATTGAAAATGAGCTAGAGGATATAGAAAATTCTACAATTACCAGAGTAGAACATTTTAAAAATATCCCTTTTATTAATCATAAGGATGAAAAAAAGGGCGAGATTGGTTATTTTAATTTCTTCTATGATTTATTTATTAGAGATTACGAGAATGAATTCAACTCATTGTTTAGTGAATTAAAAACTGAGGATTTATTAAGTGAGATTATACGTATTTCAGGACAGGCAGACAATAAGCCATTAACTAAGAGAAAATATAAGATGCTTTTTCCAGGCTTGCAGCAGCAATTTTTAAATGATGTGAAGACTCTATCGACGAATCCGGCATTTTTAATCCAGCATTTTGCGGATATAGCTGTGCATTATACATTTATTGCGATGTCCCAAATTGTAATTCAAACCAATAAACTAACTTCAGCTCAAACAGATAAGCTGCATCGTATTGTATTCTTGAATATGAGCGAAACAGCTTCTAAGAGACGGGATTTCTATAATGAGGGGTTACGTTTCTTACGTGAGGAGATAAGAAGCTTCTTTGCCCATGAGCATACGTTAAATATATTAGGTAACAATACCTTCACTCAAGAGAGCAATTGGTTTTATAAGGATTATGCAGACTATTTCCAAAAACAATCACCAGCTGCGCAAGAAGAATTTATAAAGTCTATTTATTATTGGATAAATGAAGAGTATAAGCTATATTTCCCGTTAACTGAAAGAATTCCTTATGAGGAACAGGACTTGCAGCAGGCGTTTAAGGATCTGTACGACACGCTACGTAGAAATGTTAAAGAGGAGATTAATTCCCGTTATAGTGTGGCCTTTGAGACTATTGCAACACGCTTCTATCGTAAATCAGGTGGATCATTAGGTAATATACTAGCATTAAATATGAACCAGCTCATTTCCCTAATAGCTGTAGCAGTAGGGCCTCGTGGGAGTCAATTAGAATTAAACAAGCTTTGGATAGAATTAGAAAATCGTGGTGTCTTCTTTGATAAATATTCTAAGGAAGAGGTAGTAAAAATTCTAGATAATTTAAATTACCTAGATAAAAAAAGTGATAGTGGGGATGCTCAATATGTCAAAGCCATTTTATAATCATATAGCAAATCAGCTATCAGGTTATTTCGCAAAGGAAGTAAAGCAAGGAATAGTAAATCGATATTTTCTTTCACTTCCTTCGGAGATATATGTTAAGGAAATTATAGATGCACTAAAGGATTTACCAGCGGCAAGTGATTTTATCTACACAGTACCTGGTGGCAGTGAGGCCTATACAGCAGATTCATTGAATTATGGAAATCATAAATATGTGCTAGCTACTACTCTAGATGAAACACATATAGACTTTTTAGTTACACTACGTAATCTTATGAGTGAGCAAAAAGGGGAGTGGAAAAATACATCCCTAGTAATAATTTCAGATAATCTGTTAGATTCTATTCAAGGTGGTAGTAAGGATCTTACCTCTGAGGGGATGCCACTGCATGCAAGTCAAATAGTCAACAACTTGGAAGAGTATATCAAGGAAAGTGCATTGGTAGGGCAGGACAAGGAAATTCTCTTGCATTATCTAGCCGAGACGGAGGAATTACATTATTCAGAGCAGCCGTCGTTTTTAGACTTTGAAGAGATTTTGAACTGGGCAAATGGACAGCAAATCCAGGAGGAAGATTATAAGTCACTCGGTTATTTTAAGGACTCCTTGCTTAACTTGATAATTGAATCCAGGGATCAAGAGGCAGTTGACAGTAATAAATATAACAAGCTACAAAAAGAAATTGATAAACGCCTAACCAACAACACAGAATTATTCGATGAGGTTTCCCGTCTAAGAGAATTAGGTAATGGAGAAGATCGTTTAGTGGATCTTTTTGATGACTTTGGTAAGAAGCTCTATAAGGATGAGGACGGAATTGATTTAGTAGATGTTTTAAAGGCGAAAGATAAAGTTGCCGAACGTAAGGATATCTATTTGAAAGCAGATGAAATAACTGTCCTTCGAAAGAAGTCTAATGAGAAGATAAAATCATTTTGGCAAAAAAGCTCTAAAAAGCGTACCTACGAGGTAATCATATTTCACCCTGACTATGAGCCGTCTGAAACTATTGAAGTCAAACTACCTTTTAGTCGCCACACGAGTGAAAACTATATATTAAAGCGCTCTGCTAATTTTGTTACTGCAAAGGGACATTCATTATTAGCTAATATTGAATTAAGTGATGAGTATAGTACCTTTAAAAATATTTCCTATAGGCATGAAAATATGTCTTCAAGTGCGTTCACTATCCGCATTATGATTATCAAGGAAACGGAGGATTGGTTAAAGCGTTATGAGCTTTCATACGGTTTAACCTCCTCGGGACGACTATTATTAAATTTATCGGATGAAAATCTCATTTTTGGAGACGGATCTGTTCAAGCCGTTGTACAAAATGAGGATGAAATAGTTAGGGTAGAGGATGCAGGAGTCGAGGTGTCCTTTGAGCTAGGGTTATTAGATGAGGATACTAGCTCCATACAATTTGATATTGTTCATAATAAATGTAGACTACCCATTGTTGTGAGTGACGAGGTATTTAAGACGAAGGACATTTCTTCTCAGAAGATTTGGCTACGTAAGGTCAATCTTAAAGAGACATTTATTATTGCGGATGATGGAAAAAAGATTAATATTGGTCAGCAGCCATATAAGCTATCTAACGAAGAAGCTCTCTTTTACCTACTGGAGCAACAGTGGCTAGATGAGGGAGTAAGGATTGCAGAGTATAATATCCAAAGCTTAATAGCTAAACCATTGGATTTGCCTGAGGGAGTAGAAAAAGCCTATGATTCCTTCTTAAATGCATTGAAGAGTAAAAAATCGATTCCCACGCTTATTTATTATGACGAGGCAATACGTAATGCAGCTAAAGTATATATTGAAGAATTCGTATCTGCTATTCATGAGATTAGAGATAACGATTACCTGTCCAACGCACAGAAAAATCTATTATACTTGGGTACATTGCAATACAATGACAAACTATATATGACACCGTTCTCACCTTTAAATGTCGCATACCAGCTGCAAATTATAGAAGAGGTGGAAGGGCAAGTAATAGATGAAAATATATTAAAGCGTTTAAAGCCAGCATTTATCATTCCTTATTTAGTAAGTCCAATTGACGATAATTATTTAAAGCCTGACTCTCTAAATAATATGTCTGAATGGCACTGCTTTCAGCCTCAAAAAGAGGTTCAGATTGGTGAAACGAATGCCTATTTAGCTAATTTGATACGTGAGAAGCTAAAGCAATTTATTACCTATTATGATTATTTATTTACGATTAGTAACAAGCCTAAAATGCATATCAACATTATCAATTTAACGAATGACAAAGAGATATTAAAAGGGATTTTAAAATGGTTTAAGGATCGTATTACTCAAACAGGAACACTTTCCAGTATGTTCGACCTGGAGGTAACTAGCTATGAATCAAACTTAAATACAACAAGTGCCTTTGAGCTTTTTAATACACTAAGCACTCCTGCTGAGGTTAAGGAAATCTTTGATATAGATTGTTCCACTAAGCAATTTGATGCAGAGGATGTACTATTAGAGATTCAAAAGCATTTAAGCTTCTATAAGGCTCCTATCGAAGAGGAACCGCGTTACAGCCATTTAACCTTCTATAAGATGCAAAATAAGGAGCAGATGTCTAAGCAAATTATTCAAAATGCACCGAATGCTATGAACTTAGACGGACTTTTTGTTTCCACAGTTTCTCAAAGAACTGAAAACGGTGGATACCGTGTAGGCTTTGGGGTAGGATCATCAAATACGAAACGCTCCCTGTTAACACAGTTTGCAGCAGCTATTAATGAGCTAAGCGCGAACAATAAAAATTATGGTAAAGATCCATATAAAAAGAATAATGTCATTTCCCTTCATATCGATGAGGACGATGAAAGCTATTTAAAATTACTTTACAATAATTCGATTTGGTTAACATTCATCGACCCTGCAGTGGATTTACGTTACTTCCAGGATAGCTCTGATAATCTTGTCATTGTTCATTATTCAGACCAGCTATCCTCAAGCAGCAAATATGATGCAATTACGATTACAGACAAGTCTAGACAATATTTCAATGTAATTGATGGGTTTCTTCAATCCCAAGGAGTAAAAGTACCTGATGAAAATATTGATCATATTATCAAGTCATTTAATACATTTAATGGTGAATGGTTACTGAGAGCCGTCCAAAACCAAGGTCATGATAAAAGAGAAAAAATGAGTATTGTCGCTGCTATTAAGCATGCATTACTTTACTTGAATTCTAGCAATATTTTATGGGTTCCAATTTCGATGGAAGAGATAGTTCGTGTGGCAGGAAACATTCGATTGAGTCGTAAGGACGGCATCTTCTCTGGGAAGACAATTGGTAGAACAGGGAACTGCAGTGATGACCTACTTTTATTAGGGCTTGAAAATGAACAAGGCCAATTAAAGCTGCATTTTTATCCTGTAGAAGTGAAAATAGGCTTTAACAATTCTGATGTTATTGAAAAGGGTATTAAACAGGTAAAAGAACTAAATGAGCGATTAAAAGATAACTTAATCAATGATACGTCTTTTGATGCAAAGTTTTTAAGAAACTTTTTTGCCCGTATGTTAATTATTAATGCCAACAAAATGAGAGAAAATGATTTCTGGCCAGAACAATCCTATGACATATCAGAGGAAGTATTGGAGAAATTACTAAATGATGAGTTTGTGATAAGCGATGATTTAGTTGCAGAACATGGAGTAGGAGCAATAATCTCCTTTAAAAAACATTTAGTAAAAGAAACAAAGAATCGTGAAAACATGGTTTTAATCTATGAAATACCTGAGGATACTGCATATCGATCTCTAGGAGTTAGAATGGAGCAGTTGAAAGCGAAGGACTTTAGTGTGGTGGAATCTGTAGAGGTAGTGCCTAAGGAAGAAAAAGAGATAATACCACTACCTTCAACTATAGATACTGCGGAAGACGACATGTTAGAAGATGAAGCCATACCTGTTGGTGATGATACTTCAGAGGAGGATACTGTGGTTGTACT
>NZ_JBAEAP010000326.1:0-2118 GCF_056205495.1 Psychrobacillus sp.
AGGGATATCTATCAGCTGTGGATGATGCACTACATATTGCAATGCATCAAAGCCAATTTCACCAAACCCTATGTTTTCATGACGATCTTTAGCTGCTCCACAAATATTTTTACTATCATTGATGTGTAGAACTTTTAATCGGTCAATTCCAACCAAATGATCAAAATGATTTAAGACGCCATCAAAATCGTTCACAACATCATATCCGGCATCATGTATATGACACGTATCCATACAAACCGACAAGCGTTCATTATTTTTCACACCATCAAATATTTGTGCAAGCTCTTCAAAGGTCTTACCACATTCAGAGCCTTTACCCGCCATTGTTTCTAAAGCAATTTGCACAGGGTAGTCAGAGCTTAATACTTCGTTTAAGCCTTCGATAATCTTTTGTATACCAGCATCAGCACCAGCACCAACATGTGCACCAGGATGCAATACGATTTGTGTAGCTCCTATAGCTGCAGTGCGCTCTACCTCTTTTTGTAGAAAGTCTACACCTAAAGCAAACGTTTCTGGCTTCGTTGTATTGCCCAAATTAATAATATAAGGTGCATGAACGACAATATTATTTATGCCGTTTTCCTTCATGTGCGCAAGGCCAGCTTCAATGTTTAACTCATCTATTGGTTTTCTGCGCGTATTCTGTGGTGCACCCGTATAAATCATAAATGTATTTGCACCGTACGACGCTGCCTCTTTACTAGAAGCTAGCAACATTTCTTTTCCACTCATGGAAACATGTGATCCTAGTAGCATGGAAGTTCCCCCTTATTTCTTACGGTTTTTGATGCGACGTTCTCTTTTCTTAACTTTATCCATTTCCCATTTCATGTTTCGTTTATATCCTGGTTTAACCTTTTTAGGCTTTCTAACCAACGCTTTTGCTTTTGCATCTATCTCATTTTCGACTTTAGTTCTATTCTTTCTCGCATGTCTCTCTTTCAATTCAGACCATTCGCCATTACTTACATCTTTATGCTCAAATGTAATCCCCATCTTTTCAATACGGTTTAAAGCATCTTCATCAGATGGCTCAAATAAGGTAATAGCTGTTCCAGTTAGTCCTGCGCGGGCAGTTCTACCAACTCGGTGAATGAAAAATTCAAGGTCATCAGGTATTTCGTAGTTTATGACATGGCTTACTCCTGGAATATCGATTCCACGAGCTGCTAAGTCAGTAGCCACAATGTATTGATATTCTAATTCATGTATTTGCTTCATCACTCGTTTACGATCACGTGGAGAAACATCTCCGTGAACAACGCCAACTTTTATGCCGTTTCCTTGTAAATAGTGTGCTACTTCATCCGCATTCTGTTTCGTATTAGCAAAGATAATCGCTAAATAAGGATTAATACCTTCAATAACGTCTAATAATCTTTTTTTACGAGATTTACTACGTACAGGGACAACAGTAAAGTCAATTCCATCAGCGACCGGACGTTTGTCACCTATTTTAATATGCACAGGTGAATCCATGTATTTCTTAAGGAATGGTTGTAGTTTTTCTGGTATGGTAGCAGAGAATACGAACATTTCTAATTCATCTGGCATTTTTGATGCAAACTGATCGATTTCATTGATAAAACCTAAATCAAATGCTAGATCGGCTTCATCTACCACTAATATTTTTGCGGTATGAACTAAGAGTGCCTGCTCAACTGTTAAATCACGAAGTCGACCTGGAGTACCAACGACTATTTGAGGCTGTGTTTTTAACTTTTCGATTGAACGAGCTTTATCAGTTCCTCCGATAAATAGCTTAGTTTGGATTTCAGTGCCTTCAATTAACTTGTTCAACTCTTTATATATTTGAGTTGCGAGCTCTCTAGTCGGAGAAGTAATTATTGCTTGAACTGCTTGCTTACTAGCATCAATTTTTTCAACAATTGGTATTAAGAAACTATGTGTTTTCCCAGTTCCTGTATGCGCTTGACCAATTGCACTTTTACCTTTTAAGACTAGTGGAATCATTTCTTTTTGAATTGGTGTTGGTTCTTGGAAGCCTAATTTATTTATAGCTTCTAGTAAAAACGGTTGAAAATTATAATCTGTATATTTGGACATTTTAGTCCCTCCCTATCATACCTATATTGTAACACGATTTGTACA
>NZ_JBAEAP010000327.1:0-11090 GCF_056205495.1 Psychrobacillus sp.
AGCTTAAGATGGATGATTACTTAGCAGATATGATTCATGAACAACCCAACCTGATAACTTGCCTATTGCAAAAAAAGGATGATGGTTCTCATGTTATTATTTATACAAATAAAAGTGCTAACGAATTTTTAAAAAGTGCGATAAATTTAAAAAAATTCACTCAAAAATTATGGATTCAAATAGAACCACTTTTTTTAGAAGAGGCGAAGCAGAAAGTCTACCATAACTTTGACATTTTATTAAACGACCAAGTTTATACGTTTGATATTACAATAGCTCCAATGGGAGAAAATACAAGCGGGATATATGGTTTGTTGATGGTTGATCAAACGGCAAAAGCCCAGTTTGATCCCTTATTAGAGGTTCAAGAAAAATACCATTCGTTAATAGAACACAATCTAGACACCATATTAGTTATTGACCAAGAAGGTAAAATTCAATACGCAAATAAAATAATAAACACAGTTTATGGATATAAGTCGAATGAATTATTAAATATACCATTTGAAAAATTTGTAGGAGAAGAATCTCTGTGGAACTTCCGCAATATTATGAGCCATGTAAAGACAGGCAAAGCTACCGAAATGCAGAATTGCTTGATACAACACGAAAAAGGCCATTTTATAAGTACAGATTTAAAAGCAATTCCTATAGTAATTAATGGAACTGTAAGTGGACTTCATATAGTTCTGCGAAATACGATTAGTGATACCGAGGAGCAGGAGCAATTATTCTACCTTGTTTACCACGATCATTTGACTGGCTTATGGAATAGAAGAGCATTAAAAGAACATTTACATGAAAATATTAAAGACGCTCAAAAAACAAATAGTGAAATATCTATTATACGAATTGACCTTGATCGATTTAAATTAATAAATGAATCATTGGGTTATACATATGGTGATGAGTTACTGAAAAAAATTGCAGATCGTTTAAGTTTATATATTGATAAGGCGAGTAATTTATATAGGCAAAGTGGAGATGAATTTGTTTTTTTATTAAAGGGGAAAACAAAGGAAGCTACTAGTGCTTTTGCGGAAAGTATATTAACGGAACTAGCCAAACCGATTTATTTAGATCATCAAGAGTATTTTGGTACAGCCTCTATAGGAATATCGATGTTCCCCTATGATGGAGAAAAAAGAGATGAGTTATTGTTAAAGGCTGACCAGGCTTTATATGTGGCAAAAGATAGAGGAAGAGCTCATTATCGATATTTTCAGGAACAGATGAATTTATCTTTTCCAAATGCAGCCTTAATGGAATCACACTTAAGAAGAGCAATTGAAAAAGACGAGTTGTCTATACATTATCAGCCACAGGTCAATCTATTGACTGGGGAGATAAATTCATTCGAGGCTTTGCTACGTTGGAATAATCGTAAGTTTGGATATGTCTCTCCTATGCAATTTATCCCTCTAGCAGAAAAGTCAGAAATTATTTTTAAGCTGGGAGATTGGGTTTTAGATGAGGTTTGTAGACAATTAAAACAATGGCAAGATAAGGGCTTCCGAATGGCGAGAGTGGCAGTCAACATTTCACCTCAACAATTTAAACAAGATAATTTTGCTTTCAAGATTAGAGATAAAATTAAGAAATTCAATATACTTGCCTCTTCTTTAGAAGTAGAAATTACAGAAAGTGCGATGACCGACTTGCAGAATACCTTCACTATTCTAAAAGAATTGAAGGATATTGGAGTCGTTATATCAATTGATGATTTTGGAACCGGTTATTCCTCACTGAGTTATTTAAGAAAGTATCCAATCGACATTATTAAGATTGATCAGTCCTTTATAAAAGACATGGAAACCGACGAAAAAAGCGCTGCTATTGCAACGACGATTATTCGTTTAGCTCATAGCTTAGGCATGGAAGTAATCGCTGAAGGAGTAGAAAAAAATACTCAGGTTGAAATCTTAAAAGCAGCGAACTGTCAAAAAGCTCAAGGCTTCTTTTTTAGTCGCCCTATCCCGATAGAGGATATTAACAAATCATATATGAATTATCAATAATAATTGTAGACCCATAAGAGCGCAAAACGCGCTTTTCTATGGGTCTTTTTTTATTAGTATAGACTCTAACAAGCCATAGTGCTTTTCTTAGAAGGGTATGCTAAAATATTGAGTGAATGTTCATTCAATTTTAAAAGGGGTGTGTTTCCAATGTTATTAAAGGGGAAAACGATTATTGTCACTGGTGGTTCTAATGGGATGGGTAAATATATGGCAATGGCTTTCGTAGCCGAAGGGGCAAATGTCGTCATTACTGGTAGGGACAAGGATAAGCTAGATAATGCAAAATTAGAGATCGCACAGAATGGGGAACAAGTGGAAGTATTTCAAATGGATGTACGAGACCCTGAGCATGTTGCAGCAATGGTGGAGTTTACGGATAAGGCTTTTGGTAGCATAGATGGACTAGTGAATAACGCAGCAGGCAACTTTATTGTCGAGACCTCCAAGCTTTCTCCAAATGGTTGGAAGACTGTAATCGATATTGTACTAAACGGTACTTTCTATTGTTCAAATGCTGTAGGTAACTATTGGATAAAAAATGGAACGAAGGGTTCTATTATTAATATGCTTGCAACGTATGCTTGGGGAGCAGGGGCTGGAGTAGCTCATTCTGCTGCAGCAAAAGCAGGAGTGATGTCCTTAACTAGAACACTAGCTGTGGAGTGGGGAAGTAAATATGGTATTCGAGTTAATGGAATTGCCCCAGGTCCAATTGAACGTACGGGTGGAGCAGGGAAGCTTTGGGAATCAGAAGAAGCTGCAAAAAGAACAATTCAAGCGGTTCCTCTAAAGCGTTTAGGTAAACCAGAAGAAATAGGTGATCTTGCAACATTCATCATGTCAGACAAAGCTGCTTATATGAATGGAGAAATTGTAACGCTAGACGGCGGTCAATGGTTAAATCAATTTCCATTTTAAAATAAATGTTAACTTCATCTGAAAATGGTGAATTCCATAAAAAATAATAGCGGGTATGTGAAATGGATGGTAGTCACATACTTGCTATTTTTTTATGGAGTAATAAAGTGTTGCGCCAAAGTCAGCAAGCGTTGCGGGAACCAATATGAAGTACAAAACCAAATTCCTCAGATATCGAAACATTTTCAGAGATGTTTAATGAGCGATATCCGCATTTGAATTTAAAAATAATGAGATATTGTAAGCGATTTCATAGTTTTTTATTCCTTTCATATGCTATCATAGTTTTATAGGTTGTGTTTTCCAATTAGGAAAACAGACAAAGGAGTAGGATTCAATGATATTTGTAAGTAGTAAGGACTTTTTGCAAATTCCTATTAAGGATTACATTATTTCAGCAGATAAGGTTGCTCATGTGCAATTAGGAAATAATGCAGAACATGCATTGCTTGTGTTAACAAAGACAGGTTATTCTTCAATCCCAGTCCTAGACGTAAAGTATCGTCTGCAAGGACTTGTTAGTACTCAACAAATTACAGATGAAATACTTGGCCTTGAACATATTGAATATGAACGATTACCTGATTTAAAGGTTGATCAAATTATGAAAAAGGATATTGCTTCTATTCACGTGAATGAAAAATTTCAAAAAGGCTTAGATCTCTTAGTCAATAACCCATATGTATGTGTTGTAGATGATGAGGGTACTTTTATCGGTATTTTAACGAGAAGAGTTATTTTAAAGCAGATGAAAAAGTATTTATACCAATCCCAGGAACCTCAAGAATGATCTAATATAAATAGCTAGCGTAATAATAAGACACTTACTGTTTGGGTTGAACAGTAAGTGTCTTATTTTATGGGCAAAATAATTGGAGTATTTATTTCCTTCAAATTTCTCAAGTCGCAGCCTGTAGCTACGATTAAAAAAAAGAAATACTCATGCTTGATATGTAAAAAAAATTTCCTATTTCTCTTTCCGTATGATTGTTATGACTTTAGAATTAAATTAGATTACTTAATAAAAGAAATTAAGTATACAATTAAGATGACTAAGTACTATAGCGATAAAGTAATCTCAAATGTAAGGAGTAACATGGAATAACTATGAAGAGATGAATGAGAAAGATCAGTAAGTATAAATACATGCTTGTAAATTCTCGTGTGGAACATCAACCATTTGAAATAGTAACCAAACTTAAAGAAAGAGGGTCAATAAATGAATTCAGATTATCTTATTATCAAAACATTAGCTGAAGAACAAAACATGCGTAAGGCAGCAGAGCGACTTTTTCTTTCTCAACCAGCCTTATCCTTACGTTTGCAAACAATTGAAAAGGAATGGCAAACAAAGCTATTTTTAAGATCTCAAAAGGGTTTAACAGCAACTCCTGAGGGAGAACTTGTTATCGAATTTGCTAACAGTATACTACAGCAAAGAGAAGAACTTTTTGAGACCATTCAATCTTTAAGCTCTAAGGTGCATGGAACATTAAAAATTGCCTGTGCCTCAATAGTTGGTCAAAATTGGCTCCCAAAGGTATTAAAGGATTTTGTCCAAACGTATCCGGAGGCTAAGGTTTCTTTGTTAACCGGTTGGAGTTCAGAAATAGTGAAGGCTATTTATGATGGAGAAGCCCAAATAGGTATTGTACGTGGACAAACAGATTGGAAAGGGAGCAAAATACATTTATTTAGAGATACTCTTTATTTAGTGGATAAAGAAATGACAAACATTGATGATGTTTTAACAACAGAAAAGCCTTTTATCCAATTTAAAAGTGATTCGAATTATTATCAAGAAATTCAGCAATGGTGGCAAAAACACTTTTCTGTTAATCCGAAGCGTCAAATTATTGTAGATCAAATTGAAACATGTAAGCAGATGGCTTTAAATGGTATTGGGTATGCTATTTTGCCTTCCATTACACTGACAGGCCATGAGGAGGTAAATAAGATCCCGTTAACTAATAATGAAGAAGAGTTCGAGCTCACAAGGGATACTTGGTTAATAGGGTATGACAGCTCATTCGAACTTCCACAAGTTGAGGCATTTGTAAAAATTGTGAATGAGCATGCGAAGAAATTCCACTAAAGGAACTTTTTTGGGTGAGAAACGTACTAAAAGATATACATAATAGGAGGGAAATAATATGCAGATACGTAAGTTTGCTTTGGCGATCGTAGCACTTTTTATCATTTTTTGTATACAACCATTAGATGCCTTAGCAGCTCCAAGCTTAAAGGTCAAGACTACTCTAGGTTTTGACGGAAAGGCAAAGTATGGAGAGGGCCTTCCTATAACTATCACTGTAGAAAATTCAGGTGATGCTTTTTCAGGGGATATCGTGCTTGATATGTTCGAATCCTATAGTTTAGGGAATGGGCAGGCAATTCCATTTGAAATTGGTGCTAACCAAACAAAGACAGTTCAAATTGCCTCTTCGGGGTTAAGTGACGATTATTTATACTCTAACTCCAATATACAGCTTGTACATTTTTATGAAGGCGGCTGGGAAAAAGGAAAATCTATTGAATATAAAGGCTCCAAGAATTTAAAAGCAAATTTTATGGACCCATCCTCGACCTTTTATTTGACAATGTCTAACAGTGCCGATCGTTTAACTGTTTTAAATGGTTTAAAGCAATCGAATAGTCAGGTAATACATTTGAGTCAGCTAAGTGATTTCAACTATCCGACTGAAGGCATAGCATGGCAAATGGCTGATTATATATTCATAGATGAATATGTTTTAGCTGATCTATCTAATAGTCAGCAACAGGCTTTAGTTGATTACGTTAGTTCAGGGGGGTATATCCTTGCTGGGGCATCTGATAATACGTCCGCAGAACTTGGATTATTAGCCGATCACTTACCGTTCAATTTGCAATCGACCACAAAAAGCCTTTCACCCGCAACTGTTAGCTCTATTACTGGAGAAAAATTATTAACAAATGATTTAACAGTTTACGAAGCAACACTAACTGAAGGTGCACAGCCTTTAATCAATTTAGATGGAACATTACTTGCGGGTCAAAAAAAGCTGGGAAAAGGTGCAATTATACAAACAAGCTTTTCTTTAGGTGATGAGCCTCTAGCAAAAGACGAAGCGTATCCAGAGTTAATGAAAAAAATACTGAACCCATTAAAAACGCAAGCTACTAACTATATGTATGGATATAACGTGAAGGATCAATTAGTACATGATATTGGTAATACTAATTCACTTTTTGCTTCTTTTAAAGTCTCAACTCCTTTGATGATAGGAATTGTAATCGTTTATATGCTTTTAGTAGGACCTTTACTGTACTTTATATTGAAAAGAAAAGATAAAAGAGAATATGCGTGGGGGATTATTCCGCTCCTTGCTATCATAACTTCGGCAGCCATATTTGGTTATGGAGCAAAGGATCGTATTGCCAGACCACAAGTTCAGCAATCTTCATTTTTATATGTAAATGAAGATAGCAGCCTTAGTGGCTACTATGCAGAATCTATTTTAAGTAATAAAGGTGGAGAGTTTGCTTTTACGGCTCCAACTAGTACGTCTATGGTAGCAAATCGAGAATACAACTCCTTTACAGGCGATGTTGTTAATATTCATGAAAACGTAATGCTAGAAAAGAGTGCTTCAAGCTCAGAACTAACCTTCCGCGATCTTGGTTATTGGTCCGTTTCTTCATTTTATGGAGAAACATATATTCCGGATGTAGGTAAAATAGATTCGGATCTTCGAGTAGAGGCAAGTAAACTATCAGGTACTATAACTAATAACTTCCCTTTCACCCTTAAAGAAGTTTCTATTTGGTCAGGTACCAAGTTAATAGAACTGGGAGATTTAGAACCTGGTGAACAAATGGAGGTAAACAAGGATATAGGATCAATTATGCTAACTCCAACTTCTAATCCTTATATTAATAATGGTGGTAGCTGGGGCCAGAATGCAGCGAATCAAGACGATTTAATAACACAACGTAAAAAATCACTGTATTCGACGAGTAAAACTATTGAACAACAGACGAGCAAACCCGCTATTACTGCATTAGTGGAGGATAATGTAATACCAATCGAGCTTAAAGATAAGAAGGTAGAAATGTCTGCACTTCATTTATTAATACAACCATTTGAGGCAGAGACAATTATATCCGGAGATTTTATTCTTCCTTCCACTAGCTTTACGGTTAATGTAGAAACAGATGCATACGGTAAATACATGGAGCCAATGGAAAATAGTAACTTTGAGTGGTATTTAGATGACGGAGAATATATTACGTCATGGAAGCTTCCAGAAACTATAGCAGTAGAAGGTGTGACTTATACACAATTGCAAATTGCTAATACTGACCGAAACTCTCAAACGATTGAGCTATGGAATAATAAATCAGAATCATATGAACCAGTAGATGAAAGCAGATTTACGATAAAAGAAAATATTTCAGATTATATTAACCAAGATGGAGTTATTATATATAAATTGACTAAGAACTCTACAGACGGAAATTCTTATACACGACTTCCAGAGGTTCGGATGAAAGGGGAGGTTAAGTAATGATCGAGATTAAGGGATTAACTAAAAAGTATGGCTCTTTTTATGCTTTAAATGATTTAAATTTAACCTTACAAGAGGGTACTGTTTTTGGATTTGTAGGAGCAAATGGTGCAGGCAAATCTACTACCTTTTCCATTCTATCTACATTATTACAACCAACTTCGGGGGAAGCCTTCGTTAATGGTAAAAGTGTAAAGACGGAGCCCCACGAGGTTAGAAAACAAATTGGCTATATGCCCGATTTTTTTGGTGTCTATGATCAACTGAAAGCAAATGAATATTTGGATTTCTATGGAGCTTCCTATGGTATTCCAGAGGCTGAAAGAGCGGTTTTAATACCCCAGCTACTTGAATTAGTGAACCTAACACATAAGCGTTATGAATATGTAGACCTTCTTTCTCGAGGGATGAAACAACGTTTGTGCTTAGCGAGGGCATTGATCCATGATCCAAAGGTATTGATATTAGATGAACCAGCATCTGGTCTAGATCCACGTGCACGTATTGAAATGAGAGATATATTAAGACAGTTGAAGGAAATGGGAAAAACTATTCTAATTTCTTCTCATATACTACCCGAGCTCGCTGAAATGTGTGATGAAATTGGAGTCATTGACGGGGGTAGGTTGATTGCACACGGTTCGGTACAAGAAATTCAAGCACAGCTTGCCGGTGAAAGACATATAACCGTCAAAGTAAAAGGGTTACTTGAAAATGTAGCAACCTTCTTTGAAGAGGATCCTTTTGCTTCTAAAGTAGAGAGCGACCCTGAGAGAAACGTTATTACGTTTAACTATAGGGGAACGGAAGAAGATCAGATTAATTTACTTAAAAAAGCAGTAGAGCAACAACTAAAAATTATATCGTTTGCAGAAACAGAAACAGATTTAGAAGATGTATTTATGGAAATTACGAAGGGGGCGAAGTAAGTGAAACAAGCTTTAAATAATCCAGTACTTATCAAAGAGATAAAACTTCGCTTTCGCTCTCTGAAAAGCTTCACAGGTATTTTGTTTTATCTTATTGCCATGTCGATTTTTGTGTTTGGTTTTATACTATTAACAACATCTTTTACAGGCACAGGATATTTTAGACCAGAAGAAAGCTTCTTTATGTTTGTGATGCTTACCTATATTCAGCTCGGTCTTATTCTTTTCATCACACCTGGTCTCACAGCTGGAGCAATTAGCTCAGAGCGTGAGAAACAAACCTTGAATATATTGTTAACAACGTCTCAAACCTCTTTTCAAATTATTATTGGAAAGCTTTCTTCATCCATTGCTTTCTTATTATTATTGTTAGTGGCAGGCTTACCTGTATATAGCTTTGTGTTCCTTTTTGGTGGGGTATCACCAGGACAGCTTGGGCTAATCTTTTTATTCTTTTTCTTAACCATGCTGGCAATTGGCGGTATAGGCATTATGTATTCCACAATTATTAGGAAGACGATTGTTTCTATGATTGCTACCTACGGGACAATGATTTTTTTAGCTGGGGTAACTGGATTTATTTATCTAGTCCTTACTGGTATGAACAGTATGGCTACGGGAGCACTTGCAACTACTCCTCAGCCAATAGCTCATTTTTTTGCAACGATTAATCCGGTTGTCCTTATGTTAAATTTAACAATGTCCAGTTCGGAGAGCTTTATCGGCCAAACAACGAATATAGATTTTCCGATATGGGCGGGATATGCTATTTTTTACGTTTTACTAACGGTGTTAACAATCTTTATAGCAGTCAAAAAGTTACGAGTTAATATGAAGAAATCTAAGTGAGGAGGATTGTAAATGGAGGACAGAAACAGATTGATTCTGTGGATTAAAAAAGCTAGATATAGCCTAGCAATTGAGCACTATTCTAAAATGCTTCAAGGAGCACTCTTTTACGCATTTCTTTCTGTTGCTGTGATTTTACTAATTTCTCGCTTATTTGTCTTACCATACTACACAATTTATGCTTGGTCATTAGCAGGTAGTGTCTTTGTCATTTTTTTAGGATGGGCATTTTGGAAAAGACCAAAGAAAGAAGTTGCGCTTCAACAGTTAGACAATTATTTTCCAGATAATGTTCTATTGACTGCCGTTTCATTTATGCACAATAAAAACCCCCTCGCTCAAGGTATTTTGCGCAAAGCTGAAACTAGTGGGGGAGCAGCTTTTGAGGCATTTAAAAAAAGAAAAAAGAATTATTTTGAAGTAAAATGGATGGTCGGGTTTGTAATCTCATGTGCGGCTATTCTTTTGCTATACACCTTTCCTGCGACTACTCAATTAGAGGCAAAAGATATTGAACAAGAAAAACAAATTATAAGTGATATAAAAAAGGAAGTAGAAAAACTAGAGAAAAAAGATTTATCTAAAGCAGTAAAAAAAGATTTAGAGGAATTAAGGGAATCATTGAAGGATACAGAACTTGCTGAGGAAGCATTGAGAGAGCTTATAAAAAAACAAAAGGAGCTTGCTCTTAAGGAACAAAAATTAGAGGAAAAGAAAGAGATGGCTAACCCAGAAGGATCAGAGGGAGCCACTTTAAACGAAGCCGAGCAAAAAGAGCTTGCTTCCTTAAAGGAGTCTAATAGCGCATTGGCAAAAAGTTCAGCATCTGCCCACTCTACTCTAAGTAAAATGGGGAAAAAACTTCCATTTTCCACGAACAATGTAGCACAAGGTAATACAAATTCAAATAATAACAGTAACAATAACCAGCAAGGCCAAGGACAGCAAAGTCAAGGACAACAAGGTCAAGGTCAGCAAGGTCAAGGACAGCAAGGCCAAGGACAGCAAGGACAGGGTCAAGGTCAAGGGCAGGGACAGGGACAGGGTCAAGGACGGCAAGGTCAAGGACAGGGTCAAGGACAAGGACAAGGACAAGGACAAGGTCAAGGCCAAGGACAGGGTCAAGGACAAGGTCAAGGCCCAGGACAGGGTCAAGGTTCAGGTGGTCAAGGCGCTGGTAAGGGTTCTGGAGGAAGAGACCTCCTTTCTATTCCTTCTAGAATAGGTGGTACTGGAGATACGAGTGTAGACAGTGGAAGCCTTGGCGAGGGTAATTCTTCTAGTGAAGAGCCAGCAGAAGCGCCTACAACTAGAGGTACGGTTAAATCTTACGAGGAAGTCATCAATGAATACTCGGACTCCTATTTAAAGAGTTCGGAAAGAATGCAGCTTCCTTCTGATTTACAGAGGATTGTTCAGGATTATTTCTCATCCGTAGAAAATAACGATTAATGGAGGAAACTATGGATTTAACAACGGAAGACTATATCAATATGAGTAAACGTTTAGAAACGGTTCGCCAGGAAATTGGTCAATTTATTGTTGGACAAAAAGAGGCAGTAGAATTTTCTATTTACTGTGTTTTAGCAGATGGGCATGCACTTTTAGAGGGATTGCCAGGACTTGGGAAGACCATGCTTATCCGTACAGTTTCTGAGGTACTTGACCTTTCCTTTTCACGTATTCAGTTCACCCCTGACCTCATGCCATCAGATATTACGGGGACTAGTATGATCGAACGATTAGAGAGTGGAAAACAACAATTTAGTTTTCAAAAAGGACCTATATTCAGTCAGATGGTTTTGGCAGATGAAATAAATCGT
>NZ_JBAEAP010000328.1:0-1998 GCF_056205495.1 Psychrobacillus sp.
ATGGAGCTAGACGAATCAGACTTAGAATTTATAAAACCAGAAAAGCAGAAACAGAGCGTATCAGTGAATGCAGTAAGAGGTAGAGATTCACATGTGAAGCTTGAGTTGGATTTACGTGGAGAGCGCTACGAGGATGCTATTATTCGAACAGAAAAATATTTAGACGATGCGATATTGTCGAACTATCCGAGAGTCTCTATTATTCATGGAAAAGGTACAGGTGTCCTAAGACAGGCTATTCAGCAGTATTTGAAAAATCATTCGCGAGTAAAAAGCTATCGATTCGGTGAAGCTGGCGAAGGGGGACACGGCGTTACTGTCGTTGAACTGAAGTAATGTTGGAAGGAAGGAGAAACAGATGTGATTATCTCTTATCTCTTTCCTCCCCTTATTAGCAAATGTAGATAAAACTCGTTATTTTCCCTTTTAACGAGAGCATAGGAAAATGGAAATTCATCCAGCTATATAAAAAAATGAAACTTTCATTTTTATAAAACGTAAAGATAGAAAAGTTTGAAAGGGGCTATATCATGCTGCTAGGTAGTTTTTGGTCAAATCCATTAGTAGAATCTGCAGGTTATTTTAGTGTGGTTATATTATGTTTAATAGTTTCCATGGTTATGTTTGAGATCGTGACCAAATATAAAAACTGGCAGGAAATTAAAAATGGAAATGTCGCAGTGGCACTAGCCACCGGTGGGAAGATATTCGGTGTATGTAATATCTTTAAATATTCAATTGAAGAGCATAATACACTTTTTGAGATGATTGGTTGGGGACTATATGGCTTCGCTCTTCTAATTATCGCGTATTGGTTATTTGAATTTTTTACTCCAGGCTTTAATGTGGATAAAGAAATAGAAAATGACAATCGATCCGTTGGATTTATTTCGTTAATTATTTCTGTAGGATTATCATTTGTTATTGGTGCGAGTATTTAATTAGGAGAGATAAAGATGGAAAAATTATCAAAGGTATTAATTGTAGTTGGAATATTTTTTCTAGCAATTGGCATAATATATATAGTAAAAAATTCATAGAGTTATTTAAGCTCCAGAGGAGGCTGTAATAATGCGTTAGTAAATTCAATTGAATGAATTAACGAATTAGTACAGTCTCTTTTTTATGTTGGTTTAAGTTGATTTCACTAACGTTAATGTTTTGTCAGGCCTATTACCTTCTTTAGTTTGGATTGAAATGCGTAGTGACTACTACTTTTCTTTTTTTATGAATTGAATTGTCATTCATTTTTATCTATAATAAAAAATAGGAATATTCACTCTATTAAAATCATACAAAGGGGGCAAACAAATGATTGAAAAACCATGGCTTTCTCACTATCCGCCGGAAGTTCCACACACGCTTGACTATGAAACTATTCCTGTCCAAGAGTATCTTACGAGAGCGTACAAGAAATTTCCAGCGAAGATAGCCATACATTTCATGGGGAGAGATGTAACTTACAAAGAGCTTTACGAATCATCGATGAAGTTTGCGAATTATTTGCAGTCACTAGGCCTGCAAAGAGGGGACAGAGTAGCAATCATGCTGCCAAACTGTCCACAAGGGGTTATAGGTTATTTTGGGACCTTATATGCTGGTGGTATTGTTGTACAAACAAATCCTCTGTACACCGAACGAGAGATCGCCTATCAGTTAAAGGATTCAGGAGCAAAAATCATTTTGGCTATGGACATTCTTTTTCCTAGAATTACTAAGGTAATAAAAGAAACAGATTTAGAAAATATCATTATTACAGGAATTAAGGATTACTTACCCTTTCCTAAAAATCTTATTTATCCATTTATACAGAAGAAGCAATATGGCTTTAGTGTAAAAGTTGAGCATCGAGGTATGAACCATCTATTTACTGAAATTATGAAGGTCGGAAAGACGGATACTATTAACTTAACGTTCGATTTTGAAGAGGATCTAGCTTTGCTTCAATACACTGGTGGTACTACTGGCTTCCCTAAAGGCGTTATGCTCACGCATTAC
>NZ_JBAEAP010000329.1:0-5285 GCF_056205495.1 Psychrobacillus sp.
AGCACAATAGAACAATGGTGGCTCATGTCCTGCTGAAGCATAAGTGAATTCACTCAGTGCTGTATCGTATGTCCCGTAAAACATCGATATAAACATCGAATCACTAACACTTTTTTCAACAATTCGATTGATGATATCTAAAACAACTACTGGATCAGTGTCTGGACCATCCAAACTATCCATACCATATTTAATCATGGACATACAAAGAGCTGCAGGTATCCCTTTACCAATAACATCAGCCACTGCGATACCTATTGCATGGTCATTACTCAAGAAGTGAGTATAATCTCCATTCATTTCTTTAGCCGGAACAGAGATTAGCCCAATATCCAAGTTATTCATGTTTGGGATTTTGGATTTAAGCAGTGTTTGCTGCACATTAGTTGCCAATTCCATTTCCATTTTGAAATTTTGCTGTTTTTCAATAAGTGTTTGATGTTCTTTTAAGGCCAAGCCATATCTAATCATAACTTCTATCAAAAAATCAAACGAATGAGATACCTCTTCCGGTAAATCAGGCATAATCTCTTCCAAAGAAGCCTTATGTATACTGATTACTTCCTCCGGAGAAATACTTTTTTGTATGAGCTCTCTACTAACATTTTGACCTTCATATAAATTATGCTCCGTTTGACTTAACGTATACTGTCTCAAAATTTCCTTATACTGTTTTTTAAATTGTTGAGGCATTTATCTTACCTCCTACCTTAACCACTTAGTGGCAATAATTGTTGTCCCATCTCCAACTGCAGTTTCGATTTTGAAATCGTCCATTAGTCGTTTCACCCCTGGTAACCCTGCTCCCAAGCCTCCTGAAGTGGTATATCCATCTTCCATCACTTTACGGACATCAGCAATACCAGGTCCTTCATCAGCAGCAATAATCAAAATCCCTTTTTGATTACCTTCTACAATTTGTTTGATCTCAATATTTCCTTTTCCAGCGTATAAATATATATTTCGAGCGAGTTCGCTAATAGCTGTCGTAATTCTTGCTTGGTCAACTGTTCCGAAACCAGCATCTTTTGCTTCGTTTCTCCCCAGTTGCCTTGCAGCTACTATATCCCACTCACTTATAATGTGAACAGAAGACTTCATATTCATATGGATTAGTCCTCCAATTCTCGTTCAAGTTTTTCCAATCCATTTTCTAAGTCTAAAGCAGTTACTACATTCTCAAGTCTAATTCCTAACTCGATTAATGTGATTGCAACGGCCGGTTGTATTCCCGTTATCACTACTTTAGCTCCCATTAGACCTGACATATTAATGACGTCTCCAAGGACTTTAGCGATAAAAGAATCAATAAAGTCTATCGGTGTTAAATCTAAAACTACTCCCCTAGCAGCTGTCGTATGCAGCTTGTCCAATAAATCCTCTTGAAATGACAAAGCAGTTTGATCATCTAGCTCCCATTGTATGGATACAATTAAACAATCCCTTAACTTCAAAATTGGAATTCGCGTCATCATTATGATTTCACCTCAACTATCGCTCTATTTGTTAGTGCCAATGCTTGTTCCACTCCACGTTGCAAAGTACTTGTTGTTGTAAAATCATTTAAATTAATACCAAGCGTTACAATTGTTTGAGCAATCTCTGGGCGAATTCCCACTAAGAAACACTTTGCCCCTACTAAACGAACTGCATCGGCAGCCTGAATAATATGATGAGCGACCATCGTGTCTACTACTGGAACTCCTGTAATATCCAATAACACTACTTCTGCACGATGCTTCACTACTCCTTGCAGTAAGTTTTCCATTATAAGCTTTGCACGCTCAGTGTCAATTGTTCCAACCAATGGCATCACTGAGATTTTCTCAAACACAGGAATAAGAGAAGCTGAAAGTTCCTGCAGTGCTATCTTTTGTAGGTTAACTGTTTTTTCCCACACAATAGAGTAAGCTTCTACAATTGTATGAGTAAGAGGCGTCAGCCAATTGTTCAAAATAGAGCGATAAGACTTATAATTATTTTCATTTAAATGTCCGGCACTTTCCATATCTTCATAGATAACTTCTGTAAAGTTAGTCAATGATTTTAAAACAAAAGATATGGACCATCCGTAGCGCACAATTTGTTCGGAAAAGTCGTTTAGCTTCCCTGTATAAATTTCCTGATCCTCAGTAAGACTCGATATCATTAATTCTCCAAATTCGCGTGCAGTATGGTCAATAACTTGATCTGACATAATTTGAAAAAAACGGTCATCTTTTTCGTCTTCCATTTTTACTTTCCATTTTTCCAATATTATATCGATATTATCGCGAATGTATGTAGCAATTTGTTTATTCATTTGGTTGTTCCCAGCTCCTCATTATTTAAATGGTAATTATATTGTAACGAATCTTATAAGAATTTACATCTATTATTATCTTTGCAGGCTTTTTATGCTGTTCAAAAGCAACATAATCTACTCTACCCACAGTAAATCATTTAAAAAAATCTATATAAATACCACTCTGTATGGTTTAATTTTGCAATTCTTATTTTAAATGAAAAATAATTTTCACTCTAAATGAAAACTCTCCGCATAACTCATATAAAAAGAAAATAAAAAAACACAATGCGTATTTGTCGGTTACACATTGCGTCTTGTCTATGTATTTAAAATTTTACGATTCCTAAACTGATGCCTAGTGCATGATCTACTTCTTCCATTACATCTTCATCTAAATGTGTAATTTTATCTGTAAGCCTCGACTTATCAATAGTTCGTAATTGTTCTAATAATATAACTGAATCACGTTCAAAATCATACTCTTTTGCATTGATTTCTACATGTGTTGGCAATTTCGCTTTTTGAATCTGAGCGGTAATTGCTGCCACAATTACAGTCGGACTAAACCGATTCCCGATATCATTTTGTATCACCAATACGGGTCTGGTTCCACCTTGCTCAGACCCGACTACTGGTGATAAATCTGCAAAAAAAACGTCCCCACGTTTTACGATCAAGTTTTCATCCTCCACTTACGAGTCGCTCTGTCGTATGTTGGGCTTCATATTCCGCATGTAGACACTCTGTACATATGGATAAGTTAATATGAGACATCTCAACATAGCCTTTCATCATAGCTTCTCTTATAAGATTTGCCTGGCCTTTCTTTATATATTCATTTGCATGTACACGAGCAACGCTTTCCCTACCTGGTAATGATTGTGTAGCTTGCTTTTCCTCATTACCCATTTGCATTGGAATCTCTATAAGCGCTTCTTTTTTCTTTTTATCACTTACCACAGCAAACACCTCCGACAAAACATTTCCCTATCTGACAATATACTTCATCTTACCATTACTGGGCGTGAAATAAAAGACATTATAAGAAATGGTTAGACAAATTATGCATGAAGAACTACGTTTTGTCGACAGTTTACTTGCGATAAATTCTAGGTATTCTAGTAGATAAGGTACAGCATACTTCATATGGAATCGTTTGAAGCGTTTTTGCCCATTCTTCAACCTCGATTTCCTCGTCTCCTTGTTTTCCTATTAAGACAACTTTTTCTCCGACTTTCGTTGGGCCCTCTAGACGTATCATACATTGATCCATACAAATCTTTCCGACGAACGGCATTCTTTTCCCTTTAACTAACACATGCTCTGTATGGAGTTTTCTAAGTAACCCATCCGCATAGCCAATTGGTAAAGTGCCAATCCATTCTTCAGTTTTAGCTGTATAGGACGCACCATATCCTATTGAATCTCCCTCATTAACCTTCTTTACATGTATTATTTCGGTATACAAAGAAAGAGGCTTTTCCAAAGGGAAAGGAAGATGGTGATTCAAAAATGGTGATGGAGCAATTCCATACATAGATATACCGAAACGGACTGCATCCCAGCTTTGACTAGGATGTTGCAGTGCAGCAGCACTATTGGAAGCGTGAATCATAGCAGGCTTCTGTTCAAATAATTCTAAAAAGGAGTTAAATTTTTTGACTTGCTTATTAAAATATTCGGTATCCTCATCGTCTGCAGTAGCAAAGTGGGTATAAGCACCCGTGATTTCTAAGTTACTAGATTCCTTTATAAAAGCTAGAGCTGTTTTCAGTTCTTCTTTTTTTGAGAAACCTATTCTCCCCATACCACTATCTATTTTAATATGGATTTTCACATTGCTTTTAAACTCTTTTGTAGCAAAAATCCATTCACATGAATAAGCTGTAAGAGTAATATTCTGGGCGTTAGCCTCCGGTAAAAAAGAAGGTGGTGCTGCTCCCAAAACAAGAATCTCAGCATTTATGCCAGCTCCTCTTAGATGTAATGCTTCCTCGGGAGTGGCTACAGCAAGCATAGAAGCACCTGATTGAAGAGCAGCTTGTGCTACCTCAATGTCTCCGTGTCCATATGCATTTGCTTTTACTACTGCAATTATTTGAGTAGAAGATGGTAAAGTCTCTTTTAACCGCTCTATATTAGTTTGTATTGCTAGTAAATCTATATCTATAAAAGTTGGTCTATATAGCTTTTGTGACATGATTAAACCTCTTCTTCCAAGTCTTTAAAATTATTATGCTCCTTGGAAGAAGAGGTCGTCAACCTATAATCACTTTAATTCAGTAACTGTCATCGAAGCTGCTACCTCAATCATTTCCTCTTTAGTTAGTGAAGAGGAGGCAATAAAGAACGACATCCCATCTTGTTCCCAGCTAATAGATTGATCTGTAACCGCTCCTATTGCCACACCTAAATCAACTGGATCACCAGGCGCAAACACCGGAATAGTAGAAGGCATTGATGCATCGCTCAATTGTTGGATGACTGTAAAATCCTTGTCTCCTCCACTAAAAGTCAGTACTACTCGTTTTTGATTTTCTAATTGTATAACCTTCTCTTCCATTAGATGAGTATCTTCCCATTTAATAACTGGGTAGTGCGTTTCAAAGTCTCTATTTTCTAACTCAGCTGATGCCTCGACTGTATTTCCTTCAGCCTGAGCAGCAGGTGTTTGTTCAATTTTATAGTCTCCAGCAGCTCGTGTTTTTCCTAAAGAGACTTTATCAAACTTAATATGAATCTGTTCTTCTTGATTTTCATTTAATATCGAAACGTCTGTTGGTAACATCGTCTTTTTGTCGATATAGATTTTTTGAGTCGGAAGCATATTTTTGTGATTATTAGTAGTTTTAGCTTCAAATACATATTTATTTCCTTCTTCTTTAAATGTAGCAGCTTTATCTTTCTTAATGTCCTCTGCTGACGAGCCGATTAAAAACGCTTGGGTATTTTCTGAAGGCCCCTTACTTTGCAATTTCTAAGTTTTGTTAAGGGCAGG